>CAYXEW010000011.1:7126-42289 GCA_964464115.1 uncultured Verrucomicrobiota bacterium | reverse complement strand
CGACCGACGTCGTCGTACGGGCTACAGCCCCAGCCTTGACCGCCGCCCCGGCCGCCACCTCCCCATTACCACCGGTATTGGAGACGACGCCTGTTGAACGCGGTGATGAAATAACGGCCTCCTTGAAAAACGATAAACTGGAGCTGACGTTTACGTCATACGGTGGCGGTATTAAGAGCGCGCTCCTGCTGGAATACCCGCAGACGGTGGATGGGGAGGGAAATCCAGTGAAGCTGGATTTCAGCGAGCTGCCCGCCCTGACCTACGAAAACATTCCGGGAATATCGGCCGACGATGAATTTGAACTGTTCGACGACAGCGCGGATGATCAACAGCTGGTGCTTGAACGGAAGACGGAAGCGGGGCTTACCTTGCGCCGCACGGTCACGCTGACGGATCATTATCTGTTAACTGTCCGCGATGAATTTATAAACGGGACGGACAGAGCGGTTGCGCTGACGGATGGCTTTATTCGGCTGGGCTTCATGTCGAGTGTGAACAATGTAACAGCCATGAGGGGTATATTCTTTCTGGGTGCCGACAAACTTTCACCGGGCGGTGAAGGCGTAAAATTCATGACGCAGAAAATACCGCAACTGTTTGTGCAGGCGACGAGAGATGAATACCAGCGCGCAGTACCACTGGAGGTTCGGGGGCGGCCGAACCCTGACAAGATCAGTCCGGCCCTGGAATGGATTGCATTAAAAAACAAGTACTTTGCACAGATCTTAATGCCTTCCGGTGGCTCCTTGGATTTTGATCTTATCGCGCGACGGGCGCTGAATCCGGGTGAAACAGAAAACCAGCTGACCGCCCGTGGAAAAAAGGATGTGACACTCAAAGAGATATCTGCCGCTGTGGCTATGTTACCTCAGACGCTCGATCCCGGCCGACCGGTAACACAGGAATACGATTTTTATCTGGGTCCCAAGAAATACAGCGAGTTAAAAAAACTGTCCCATTATTCGATCAAGGTTATGGAGTGGAATCTTCCTGCCATTGGCAAGATTCTACTGCCGACCTTAAATGCAATTTATTCCGTCATTCCGAACTATGGTGTGGCCATCATGGTCCTGACGCTGCTGATCAAACTGCTCTTTCTTCCTATCACCCGCAAAAGCATGGCCAGCATGAAAAAGATTCAGGAAGTGCAGCCGCTGTTAACCCAGTTGAAAGAAAAGTATAAAGATAACCCGAAAAAGCTGCAGGAGGAGCAAATGACGCTCTACCGTGAGCATAAAATTAATCCGGTTGGCGGATGCCTGCCGATGCTCATCCAAATACCGGTTTTCATTTCCCTGTTTTCTGTATTGCGCAGCGCTATTGAGCTACGTTTTTCAAAATTTCTCTGGATCCGCGATTTGAGCGAACCGGAAGTATTAATGAACTTTGGTTTTGAATTGCCGATGATAGGCCCGGCCAATCTTAACCTACTGCCCTTTCTCATGGCGGGCACCATGGTGTGGCAGCAGAAAATGACGCCGACGGGTGGAGATGCGCAGCAGCAGAAAATGATGGCCGTGATGATGCCGATCATGATGCTGGTGTTCCTTTACAACTTTCCTTCCGGGCTGATTCTTTACTGGACAACGAACCAGTGTCTGGCCATTGTCGAACAGGCTATTAACCGCAAGAAGAAGAAATAGTAACGAGTACGGGGGGCGGCATGGAGCAGGAAAAGACATCATACAGTAAAGAAGCACAAACATTCTTAAAAGATATACTGCACTATATGCAGATTGAGGGGACGGTCGACATCCTGGAAGAGGATGAAGCGCAGTTCGTGCTGCACATTGACTCGCCCGATGCGGGTCGGCTGATCGGTCGGCGCGCTCAGATGCTGGAAAGTCTTCAAATACTGACAAACCGTTGTTTAATTCATCGCTATGGTTCTTCACCCCGCTGTGTTGTGGACGTAGAGCACTATCGAGACCGGCACAGGGAACAGCTCATTGAGCGAGCTTGCGAGGCCGCCGACAAAGTGGAAAAAGAGGGCAAGCCTTACCGTTTTCGCCCGATGAATGCCTATGACCGCCGCATCATTCACAAGGCTTTAGAAGAACGTAGCGGCATTGAAACCTTTTCTGAAGAGGGAAAAGAACAGGGTCAGAAAAGTGTAGTGGTACAGGCTTCCGGTAATAAGTAAACTCCGGGGCTCGCTCTGTGTGCAGCACTCCGCACGCGCATACCTGTGCGCACCGGATGCCGGCTTCACTTATTTGCTTTATGCTGCCCGTTTTGCCATCCAGGCCTACGGTTGATGGGACTCTGCCTCCCGTATGAGCTGTCGCCTGATAGAAATGCGATAGATCAGAAACGGAAAGATGAGAAAGGCCACAGCCGGCATATAGCGCCAGGGCGGCTGCAGCAAAAAGATGAGGCTGATGGTAACGGTGAGCAACATCCAGTTACCGATACAGGTCCAGATCAAATAGCGCCGTTCGCCAGGCCCTCTCGCCGTACGTATGTTGAGCAGGGTTGCCGTCAAACCCAGGATAAGGGCGGCCCCCGCCAGGCCAAATCCAACCAGGGCTTGAAAAGATATACTGGAGGTCTCTTCCATATACGCTTTCGCTATTTCTTTTTCACGGGAAGGCCTTTAAACCGTCCAATCTTCGGGAGCTTTCCGACGATCGGCGCGGCGTAATCGATAAAGTCACGGGTCACATCATTGCCATCTTTGTTGATAAATTTGTCGGGCATTTCCCGAGTGTCACGGGCCACGCTCTTCAGCGGGACGCGTTTGAATTCGACAATGTATTTTTTGCCGGGTTTGCGCTTGATGGCAATACTCCCGTCTTTATCGCCACCCAGAGAAGATTTTACAGCGGTAGCGCCGACCATGAAAGCCTCTTTTGCATCGGTTTCTGAAACGCACCCCGCAAAAGAGCGCTGTAAATAGCCGAAGGTATCTGCGCGCACCCTTTTGATATTTGTTTTTGCCTTGATTTCAGAAGCGAGCAGATCGCCGAGTGCGCCGGTACCGCTCAATTGCACATTGCCGTGCGAGTCCACTTCTTTATTCTTGTTCTTGGCCGCAGCGACGGCAATGGGCGTGCCTTTGGCATCCGCAATACCTTCCGAAACGGCAACGACACATCGGCCGTATTTCTTGTAAACCGCTTTGACATTTTTGACAAATGTAGCCATGGAGAACGGTCTTTCCGGAAGGTAGATCAGATGCGGTCCGTCATCTTCATAAACGCGTGCCAGAGCGGAAGCGGCGGTCAGGAAGCCGGCGTGCCGGCCCATGATGACGTTAATTTTGACGCCGGGAAGGGCGCGGTTATCCAGATTGTCGCCCATGAAAGCCTGCGCGACGAATTTGGCACCACTACCGAAACCTGGCGTATGATCATTCTGGCGCAAGTCATTATCAATCGTCTTGCAGATGTGGAAGCAGTGGCATTCGTATTTCTGTTTTTTAGCTTCTTCGTTAATAATGTGAGCCGTTTCAGCAGAGTCATTGCCACCAATATAAAAGAAAAATCGCACATCGTATTTTTTCAGCACCTCAAACATGGTGGCGCAGTCCTGCGGAGTGGGTTTCTTGCGCACGGAGCCCAGCATGGAAGAAGGCGTGTTGGCGACTTCGTCCAGAGTCTTCCGGCTTTCGCGGCTCAAGTCGATAAAGTCTTCATTGAGGATGCCCTGGATGCCGTGCAAAGAGCCGTAAATATGTTTGATGCGGGCTTTATTTTTTTTAGCCTCTGTGACGGCACCAATCAAACTCTGGTTGATGACCATGGTGGGTCCGCCGCTTTGCGCTATTAACATATTACCGGTAATCGGTGTCTTCTTCTTTGTTGCCATTGTTATATCCTCTCTGACTGATTTGTTCTTTCCTTAGCACAACCGCATTGGGCGGTGCAAAAAAAATGAGTCACACTCCCACCTGGAGCGTGCTGATACCATTGCAAATAATGCAGGTTATCATGTAACAGATTTTCAATATATTGCAAGAAACAGTTTTTAATCTAGCGGTTTTTATATTATTGCTAAGCGCCTCAACGGGCGAGAGAGCGGGCGTATGAAGGATACCGGAAACTCCAATAACGGTTTATTTTTAGATGCACTGAGCGATGACGATCAAGCGCTTTTCTTTCCCATTCTCCCTATTCTTATTTTTGCTTTGATGCAACACCTGCTCGGAGAGCTTGCGCTGTGGAAAGTAGGGATCAGCAGCCTTTTTGCCGCCGGGGTCTACGTTTACCTGAAGCCGTGGCGGTTTGCCTCATACCACCGGCACATTCTGCCTTTTGCCGCATGGATGGGGCTTCTTTTCAGTACGGGAGAATCAGCGGGGTGGAAGTATGCGATCATCGCTGTGATCTGTGCCGGGCTTTTTCTATTCTTGCGGCCCTGGCGCACCTACCGTCCGCTGCAGGTACAGCATGTTCTGCCGTCCGTTGCGGTGGGGGTGCTGGTGTTCGCCGTGTGGGTTGTGATGGAAAGCCCGCTGCTCTCCGCCCTACCCGCCGTGCAAGACGCCTATTTACGGTACGCCGTGATGCCGTTCGGAAGCCTGCCTGATGTACCGGACATCTATCCCTATGATCCCGCCGTGGCCGGCTGGCCGCTCTCACTCATGCGCTTGGCCGGTTCGGCCTTTGTCATCGCCGTTATCGAGGAGTTTTTCTGGCGCGGCTTTCTGTATCGCTGGATGCTGAAAAAAGAGTTTGTACAAGCCGAGCCATTATTCCAGATGACTGCTTTCGTCCTGGTGTCGGTCTGTTTCGGGTTTGAACACAATCGATGGCTGGTCGGGATATTCGCCGGCCTAGCCTACGGCTGGCTCTACATCAAAACCCGGGATCTGTGGTCCGCGGCCCTCGCCCATGTGCTGACCAACCTGATCCTGGGCGTCTACGCCCTCGCCACACAGCAGTATGCTTTCTGGTAGGCGCTGCCATCAGCCTACGATTTCATCGAGTAGATCGCTCAATGTGAGCATGCCGATAACATCATTTTTTTTATCGGTGATGAAAAACATCGGCTGCCGCGTGAGCCGCATGCGCGGCAGAATCAGCTCCGCCGATGCCGATGCCGCCGCTAACTGAGGGGGCCTGATAAAGGTTTTAATATCATTAATGTCGTGGCGGTTGCGCAGGATGTCGAGCACCCGCACCACACCGACAAAGGTCTTATTGTCGATGTGCATGACGGGCAGCCTTTTAAACCGGTAGCGGGATGCGAGCTGCACCACTTCTTCCGGTGATGCGTCCTGCCTGATGTAAATAATGCGGGAGCGGGGAATCATGATATCATCGCACGTGCGCCCCTTGAGGCTGATGACGCTGTGGATCATGCGGTGTTCATCAGATGTGAGCGCCCCGCTACGCTGACTGTCGAGGGCCAAATGCAACAGTTCCTCTCTGCTGCCGAGGTGATGATAGCTCAGGTGTGCATCACTGCGCACCGGGAGGAGGGCTCGGGAAATCCACGTTATCACCCAGCTGACGGGCCACAGGATTTTGCCGCTCCAGAGCAGGGGGACGGCAAACGATCTGGAACGGGCCGCCGGGCTGGCCGCAAACCATGCCTTAGGAATGTATTCGCCGACCACCAGCAGCACCACACTGCTGAGCACGGCGGCGGCAATTGAGCCTTTCGGCCCCATGTACTGTATGCAGATGCTGGCAGCCAGCACGGAGAACGTGGTCTGGCAAAGGTTGTTGCCGACGAGCGTAGTGCCGAGCAGGTGGTCGGGGTTGTTTACAAATTCCTGAAGAATGGCGGTACCGCGGACACCCCGCCTTACCCAGTGCTGCAGGCGCAGCTTGTTCAGAGAAATGACCCCCGTTTCAAGACCCGAGAAAAATGCCGAGGCCAGCAGGCAGAAAAATAGTATGAACAGGCGCAGCTCAATCATGGGGGGACTCCCTCTTTTCGAGCTGTGCGAGTGTGATACGGTTTTTTCGCGTCTGCAGTACGAGGACCCGGCACCCCTGGGCGACTACTTCATCAAACGGTTTAGCCAATTCTTCTGTGTGCGCCGTGATCCATCCGGCCAACCGGTCTGCGCCCTCCGCTTTCAGAGAAAGCCCCAGTCTCCGGTTGAGTTCTTCGATGCTGATGCCGGGATTCACGATCCAGGTGTGATGACCGGTTTCCTGCAGCAGGGGTTGCGGCCGGCTCAGTTCATCGTACAGTTCTCCCGTAATCTCTTCAATGATGTCTCCCTCTGTGACGATGCCGGCAAAGCCGCCGTATTCATCCACAACGGCTGCTACGTGCCGCTTTTTATGCCGCATCTGGGTCAGGATAACATTGAGAGGGCTCAGCTCCGGCACATAGAGGGGTTCATCCACAGCGTCATTCAGTGATGCTGGATTAATCAGGTATCGCCTGACGGCGAGAAAACCCCTGAGGTTATCAATGTCGCCCTCATAGACGGGTAAATAGGCGTGGGTGGCGTCACGGATGATCCGCTCGTTCGCGGTGGCCGGCGTCTCGAGGTCGATCGCCCGGAGATCGACACGGGGCGTCATGACATCGGCAGCGCGGATATTTTCGAGCCTGACAATCGCTTTAAGCATCGCCTGCTCTTCTTCACTGATGGCGCCCGACTCTTCGCTTAAATCGATGGCCGTTTCAAATTCTTCATCACTCAGAGACTTTGTTTTCGGGTGAAAAAAGGGTTGCAGGTAGTGGGTCAGCACTTCCAGCGCTTTTCGCAGTGGAGCCAGTATACCCATAAAGAGCAAGAGCGGTTTTGCGTACAGGTGAGCCATTTTTTCGGCGTGGGCCAGGCCCAGCCGTTTGGGGCAAATTTCGCCAAAAATGAGCAGCAGGGTTGTCATAGCGGGAATACTGATAGCCTCTCCGTACTCCTTGAACACCTGTTTACAGATGAGAAAACCGAGTGAGGCGGCGCCGACATTGATAAATGTATTACCGATCAGAATTACGGAGAGCACCTTGCTGGGCTTTGAGAGAAGGCTGTTCAATATGGCCGCGGCTTCGGGGCGGCCATATTCAATTCTCTTCAGCTGTAGCGGACTGAGCGAGAACAGGACGGTCTCGCTGCTAGAGAAAAAGGCGGAAAGCGCCAACAGTAAAATCAGCGAACTGGCCTGAACGATGAACCAAATAATCATAGGATTTGTTTGCTATCCCTTTCACCCGACATATCCTGATTTAATCGTAATAATTGCTTGCTGACAAGCGGAGATCTTTTCAATCAATCCAACACTGGGAGAAACCATGCATAAACTGACTGTCCAAACATCATCCCGCTCTGATTTTGTGAACATTACGGGTGCCGTACAGGAAGGGGTGCAAAAACTGGGTATCGAAGAAGGCTGCGTGACGGTTTTTGTGCCCCACACCACTGCTGGCATTACACTAAATGAAAATGCTGATCCCGATGTCGTGAGCGACATGAAGCAAGTGCTCGATAATCTCGTGCCCTGGAACGGCCCCTACCAGCATGGGGAAGGCAATACGGCGGCTCACGTTAAAGCGAGTTTAATTGGCTCATCGTGCCAAATTATAGTGGAAGGCGGGCACCTGCAGCTGGGCACCTGGCAGGGCCTTTTCCTGTGTGAGTTCGACGGTCCGCGAAGCCGCAGGGTATGGGTCAGCGGCTGAGTCCGCGGCCCCTCTGTCGCCAACGTTTTTTTCAGGATTTTTTTAATGCGCTCTTGCATACCAGACCTCTTCATATAATAACTAATTCATGCAACGCATGACTACAATCGGGGGCACCGTTTTCAAAAGCTTCCTGACCATATCGACCCTGACGGCGGCCATTATACTGCTGGCCGTGGGGTGTTCGCAGGATCCCGGGGAAAAGGAATACCGTTCGGCGCTGCGCGAATACGGGCGCGGTCAGTATGCGAGAGCCCGCGCATCGGTTGAAAAAGCCATTAACAGGCAGCCCGCAGGAAAAACGGGAGCGGCCCTGCATAATCTGCAGGGTCTCATATTATGGAAACTGGATGCAAAAGAGCCAGCCGTGGATGCGTTTGAAGAGGCCCTGCGGCTCGACGGTGAACTGGCGGAAGCGGCTTACAACCTGGGGCTTTTACACCGCGAGGTGGGTGACTCCCTGCGGGCGGTGACGAGACTGCGCGAGGCGGCCTGGTATGCGCCGCAGGATACCCGAGCCCTCGAGCACATAGCTGCCATTTATATCCGTGAACAGCATTGGGAAGAGGCGGTGAAAGCGATTGATGAGGCCTTGGAGCGTTCACCCAACCACCCCCGCCTGCTGACGCTGAAAGGGGTGGCCGATCTGGCTTTGACGGGGCCCAACAGTGCCATGGAGTTCTGGATGAGGGCGTTGGAAGTGCGCCCCGACTTTCCTCCCGCATTGTACAACGCAGCCATGACACATGCGAATGTGCTGAACAGCCCTGAACACGCCAGGGCCTTTGCCGAACATTATATGGCCGCAGAACATGAGGGCATACGGCGCTCCCAAATGGAGGCACTACTCGTGAGCGAGCCTCCGGCAACGGAACCCGAGGTTCCTGAGGCCCGGGTGGATCCACGCCTGGCAGGCATTGAAAAACTGATGGCTGGCGCCCGTGCGGCCCAACGCAATCACCAGCCGCGCGAAGCCTTGTACATTTCTCTACAGGCGGTGGGAGCCGCTGAGGGCGACCCCAAACTGCAGGAGCGGGTATTACGTGAAGCCCGCGATATTTGTTATGACCAGCCGAAAATACACTTTGTCTGGGGACGCTTTCTTTTTGAACGGGGGCGCGTGGAAGAAGCGTACCAGGCTTTGCGGAAAACGCTGGCCCTCCGCGCTGACTGGCTGGAAGCACAGCAACTGTACCTGCAACTGGCTGGACGGCTGGAGCGCTATCGCGATGCGGCCATCGTCCTGACTAAAGTAGTTGAACAGCATCCTGACCACCCGGGCTATCTGGAAAAACTCTGTCGGGTGCTGGATGAAAAATTAAATACTGCCGATGAGGCTTTGCCTTATCTGGAACAGTATATCAGAAAGTTTCCCGAGGGTGAATTTAATGAGGCGGCCCGTCAGCGTGTCGCCCGGCTGAAGCCAGCGGAAGAACGGGAGCAGGAAGCACCCGTGGTTCAACCCGTGCGGGAAACGCCGCCGCCGGAGACGTCCGAGATGCTTTTTATGAGGGGGCAGTCAGCCTATCAGGATGCAGACTGGGAGGCGGCCGAGAAGTGGCTCCTCCGGGCAATTGAACTGGATGGTGAACAGAGTGAGGCCTACCGCTATCTCGCACAGGTATACCTCAAAACCGATCGCCGCCGGGAGGCCGCCAGAACCTACGAGAAGGCTTTAAAGATAAAGCCCGACATGACGAGAGCCCGGTACAATCTGGCGGTGCTCTTGTTGGGAATGGATCAACATAAAAGAGCGCTTCAGCACATTGAGCGCGTACTGGAAGAAGACGCAGAGATGACCGAGGCGCTTTATCTGGCCGCCAGTATTTGTGTAGCGCTGCCCGATCGTCGGGACGAGGCACAAACCTATTTTGAAGCCTTTCTGGAGAAAGCGCCGGGCAGTCCTTATGCGGCATCGGCCAGAGAATGGCTGCGAAGTTATGCCAAGCAACGGGCAGAATAATGATGGACACGATGATGAAAGTTACCTATGCCCGGTTTGACAACCGCCCCGCCAGAACACAATACTTGGTCGACCATTTCGGACATCTGATTCAGGGCAAGGTGCTCGATGTCGGTTGTGACGAGGCCATCCTGAAGGATTTGTGCCCGCAGCTCGACTACACCGGGGTGGATATGGGCGGCAAGCCCGACATTGAACTGAATTTAGAAACGTGCCAGCACCTACCCTTTGATGACGGAGCGTTTGACTGCGTGGTCTGCTGTGATGTGCTCGAACACCTTGACAATCTGCATTCGATGCTGGGTGAGTTAATACGGGTCAGCAGGGGGAGTATTCTCCTTTCATTACCTAACTGCTGGAACAGTGCGCGCCGCGCTGTGGAGCGCGGACGGGGCGATATTGCCCATTACGGGCTTCCGTCAATAAAGCCGTGCGATCGCCACAAATGGTTTTTCAGTATATCCGAGGCTGCTGATTTTGCCCGCGCCCAAGCCGGGATGCACGGGATTCAGTTAAAGGCATTACAGGCGACAGAGAAGAAACGTTTTCCGCTGTTGTGCGCCCTGCGAAAACTGCGCTGGCGAGGAAATGCTTATCTGAACCGCTACGCCCATACGGTTTGGATTGTCTACGCAAAATGATCCTGTATTCAGCATTTTCTACCCGCCTGCGGGTGGTCTGCTTTTCGCATCTGTCACAAAAAAAACAGGGCGCCGTCGGCGCCCTGTTATCAGTGTCGTTATGGCATTGATTAGCCGATAAACTTTCGTACGGAATCAAGCTGTCCCGCACTGCCGAGCACATCGTTTTTGTGCGCGATATACTTGGCATACTCCGCCATAAAGATCTTACCGGCGGGCCGCAAATCAAAGATTTCCGGATTGTCGCGGAACGATTCCCGATGCACACGGCACCATACCAGGCGACCGTCTGTATCAATGTTCACCTTGGTAACGCCCATCTTGGAGGCTTTCGAAATTTCCGCTTCATCCACGCCTTTGGCGCCTTTGAGTTCACCGCCAGCGGCATTGATGCGCTCTACCTCATCCTGCGGAACCGAACTGGAACCGTGCATCACCATCGGGAATCCGGGAAGCAGATCGGCAATCTGCTCGATCACTTCAAAATGAAGGCCCTGGCCACCAGTGAACTTATAAGCGCCGTGGCTAGTGCCGATCGCGCAGGCGAGGCTGTCGCAGCCACTGCGTTTCACAAACTCTTCAACCTGTTTCGGATCCGTGAGTTTGGCATCCGCTTCATCCACAGACACGTGCTCTTCAACGCCGCCCAGTTTGCCGAGTTCAGCTTCCACTGAAATACCTTTTTCATGGGCACGATCAACGACTCGCTTGGTGATTTCGATATTCTTGTCAAACTCTTCGGCGCTGGCATCAATCATGACAGAACTGTAAAAGCCGCTATCGATACAGTCGTAACAGTTCTCTTCGTCTCCGTGATCCAGATGTACCGCGAAGATGGCTTCCGGAAAGATTTCGTCTGCCGCGCGAATCATGGCCTCCAGCAGGCGCTTGTCTGTATAGGCCCGGGCCCCTTTTGAAAGCTGAATAATAAAGGGCGCACCGCTTTCAATATTTCCCTGGAAAAGCCCCATTATCTGCTCGGCATTATTAATGTTATAAGCCCCGACTGCGTACTTGCCGTAAGCGTGCTCAAACAACTTTTTAGTTGATACTATCATTGGTAGTCTCCTCTCTAAGACATGGTTTAAGGGATCCTTTATAATCAGCCCGGCATGTGAAGTCAATGCTGAGTCTAACAGGAAATAAAGTGCGGTCGAAAAAGGGGGCCTCTCGTGGCGGGGCGCATCCTCTTCTGTCAATGGCGCAGCACCCGAATCAACGGCACGCGACCGCATGAGCGACAGCATAATCCCGGCAATGCGCAATACTGATGGCCAGATGATCTATGCAGAGGTCATTGGCTGTCTTTTCTGCGCGTCCGGTGAGACGCACGTTCACAGCCCCGGATTCAGAGCAGCGCTCAATGACAATGTCCAGCCAGCCCGCTTTTTCACCAATACCGGTCCCGAGAGCCTTGCTAACCGCCTCCTTGGCCGCAAATCTACCCGCATAGTGCACCGCCGGTCTCGCTTTGCCGCTACAGTAGTCCTGTTCTTCTTTTCCAAACAGTTTGTCGAGAAACAGCCCGCCGTGTTTATCCATTGCCGCTTCAATGCGATGAATCTCCACGATATCGATCCCCGTTCCCGCCATGGTTTCACTCTTCACAATAGACCGGCCCTTTCTCTCACGATTTTCCAATGGCCTGTAACATCTCAATGACGGCTCCCTCCAGACCGACAAAAAGAGCCCTCGCAATGATGCTGTGGCCAATATTGAGGGTATCCAGATGGGGAATTTCCAGAATGGACTGAACCGTATTAATATGGATGCCGTGCCCGGCGTTGACGGTAATTCCGTAACGGTGAGCTGTTTCAGCCCCGCGGATCAAACGTTTCAGCTCTTCCTGAGCCTCTTTTCCAGACGCGTTGCAGAAGGCGCCGGTGTGCAGCTCTATACAGGGTACACCCATATCGGATGCGGCCTGGATCTGTTCATCACTGGGTTCGATAAAAAGACTGGCGGTTATACCGGCTTCCTTTAATGTATCGACCGTATGCCTAACGGCATCGCGTTGACCGGCCACATCAAGCCCGCCCTCGGTGGTCAACTCTTCCCGCCTTTCGGGAACCAGACAGACTTCGTCGGGTTTGATCTCCAGGGCGATGGCGAGGATCTCACGATTGCAAGCCATTTCAAGATTGAGCGGAAGTCCGCTGTATCGGCGCAGGCGTTCGACATCCCGGTCCTGTATGTGCCGCCTGTCTTCCCTCAAATGAACCGTAATGCCGTGTGCACCCGCCTTTTTGCAGATTTGTGCCGCCTCCAGCGGGTCGGGGTAATCCGTGCCGCGTGCCTGCCTAAGAGTGGCTACATGGTCAATATTCACACCGAGCTTCATAGTATGGCCTTCTGTACGGTTGCATTAAAAGACATCGACGGGTTCACTCTGATCGCGTTTACTCAGCGCCCATTCAGGGTCGAATACGACATAGGTGTTGAGCCCTCGGTCGGAGGCCGCGCGCAGGGCTTCGCGGCCGCATTCGATCACATCCCGAGGGCGAACCGCATGCTCAGGCAATCCGGCAATGCCAATGCCGGCGGCAATTTTCAGGTAAACCCCGCCCCCCGTAAACGATGTCTTTTTGAGCGCTCTTAACATGCGCTGTGCTAGCACTTGCGCACCGGCTGAGTCGGATTCAATCACCGCATAGAACTGGCCGCGTTCAGACGGACCCAAAAAATCTTCAGCGCGCATGGTTTTTCGCAGGACAGACTCAGCTTCCTGGGCGATCTGGGCGGCCGTCTGCTCGCCGTACATTTTTTCGTATTTGGCGATATCATCAATTTGTATCGCCAGGAAGCAGCTCGGTATTGCTTCACTGCGGGCATCGGCGAGCAGCTTCTGGCTCTGCATGTATACGTTTTCATACTCTTTGCTACCACCCGGCGTTTTCTTTTCGTCCGTGCTTGTCGAGGCCTCTGTACCGCTTTTGGAGCTGTTGTATACCCATTGATCAACGCCTTCTGATTCGGCCTTTTCCATTGAAACTTCAATGAAGTCCAGTAGGCTTTCCGCGCCTTCGGCATCTGCGGGATACGCGCCCGCTCCCAGATAAATATGGTGAGGAAGGGATGTGCCGTGCCCGTCTTTAAAGGAGTGAAAATCCAGTTTATTTTTTAACCGCACCAGGATCGGTTCGATGTGTGCGCACTCGGCATGGATAATCAGACCGATGCGATTATCGTCAATCAGATAGACTTCATCGCCGTCTCGCAGATGATCTCTAAAAAAAGCGGCGAGGTGTTCCATCATCGATGTTGCGGTAGTCGCCCCGTGTTTTTCTTTAAAGGCCTCGTAATGATGATGTTTAGCCAAGCATACGATGAAGGGGGTTGAACGCGAAAAAAGTTTAATATGCCGCGAAATTTTATAAGCAAACTGTGATCCCGCCAATATCCGGTCGGCGGCCCGCGCCTGTTGTGACAAGTAGAAGAAGCGCATATAGCTGGTAAATAAAAGCAGCGACACAAACGTAATGGCAAAAACTTTGGCGACAAAAAGAAGCATTTTGACGGGATCGAATTCCAACATAAAGAGATTGCCGGCGGCAAACAGCACTGTAAAGTCTGGCGTCATAATCATGGTTTTCAGACAATGGTTTCGGTGGATTGTGCGTCAAAAAAATGTGCTTTTTTCATATCGAAAACCATATCAACCTGTTCGTTGGCCCGCGCGGGGTGATGCGAGTCAACGCGGGCGACAAACGAGCTTTTCCCGCTGCATAGGTAGAGAATGGTTTCGGACCCCATGGGTTCCACCACTTCTATATGTGCCTGTAGCGCCTCATGTGCCTGCGGTATACTCGTAAAGAGCCGGTCTTGTATATCTTCGGGTCGTATTCCCATGACAACTGGTTTATCTGCAAAGGGCAGTAGGTGGTCCCGGTGCAGGGTGTCGGCTGCCAGACTGAAGTTATCCCCGACAAAGGTAGGAATGCCGCCCTGAGTCGCAATGTGACCCGTGAAAAAATTCATAGGCGGGCTGCCGATAAAGCCGGCCACAAACAGGTTCGCCGGGCGGTTGTAAAGTTCCAGCGGGCTCGCTTCCTGTTGTATATAGCCGTCTTTCATAACCACAATGCGGTCGCCCATGGTCATGGCTTCCACCTGATCGTGCGTTACATAGATCATGGTTGTCGCGAGCCGGGTATGCAGCTTGCTGATTTCCGTTCTCATCTGAACCCGTAGCTTGGCGTCGAGGTTGGAAAGGGGTTCATCAAACAAAAAGACCTTGGGTTTGCGAACGATAGCCCGGCCTACGGCCACCCGCTGCCGTTGCCCCCCGGAAAGGGCGCTGGGCTTGCGTTCCAGTAATTCCCCGATATCGAGAATATCTGCCGCTTCCTCCACGCGCTGATGAATATCGCTCTTATGATAATTCCTGAGCTTCATGCCAAAGGCGAGATTCTCGTAGACCGTCATGTGGGGATAGAGCGCATAATTCTGAAAAACCATCGCAATATCTCTTTTTTTCGGCGGAATGTAATTTACCAGTTGCTCATCAATATAGATTTGGCCGCTACTGATCTCCTCGAGTCCGGCGATCATGCGCAGGGTGGTTGATTTTCCACAACCGGACGGCCCCACCAGGACGACAAATTCTTTGTCATCAATCACGAGATTGGCGTTCTTAACCGCCTGTACTCCGCCGGGATACACCTTTTCAACATTTTCCAGTACGACTTGTGCCATAGGTCCAGTTGCCGTTACGCATGTTTCTGCGGCTCAACGATTTCAAGCCGGCTTTCAAAGTCCCAGATATCACTAATTCTGTCCGGGTAGGTCAAGCTAATCTTTACGTGATGAATTTGGCTCTGCGCCAAGTGAGCCGTTATAATGTTTAAAGCGTGCTTCGGGCAGTTGCAGTCTTCACTGATGTGGGCCAGGTAGACATGGGTGAGCTCCCGGTGGACAATATCGCCGATCAAGGCGGCGGTTTTATCATTTGAAAGATGGCCCTGCCGGCCCATAATGCGCTGCTTCAGGGACCAGGGACGTCGGGATTGCTGAAGCATTTCGAGGTCGTGATTGGCTTCGAGAATGACGGCGTGGCATCGTCCGAGCCGCTCTGTAATCAGCGGGGTAACCGTGCCGAGATCCGTTGCAATGCCGATACTGGCATGACCGGAAGAGATGATAAAACCCACCGGTTCATAGGCATCATGCGGAACAGAAAAGGGGTGCACGGTCAGATCGCCTATGGAAAACGAGGAGCCGGTTGTAAATAGTGTCCAGTCCAGCCCCGTGAACTTCTCCTGACCGCGGCTCGCAATGGCATCGAGCGTGCCGCGGTTGATGTAGAGCGGCGTACGGTGTTTTTTCTGCAACATGGGGGCGCCGGCGAGGTGATCGGAATGCTCATGGCTGAAACACACTCCCTGGAGCCCTCCCGGACTGATGCCGAGCTGGCCGAGGCGTTTTGTCAGCTCGCGGAGGCTGAACCCCGCGTCGATCAATATCCGCGTCGTCGGCGAACCCACCAGAATGGCGTTGCCGGAGCTGCCGCTGCCTAATACACAAAACTTAAGTGACATATGAAATTCGGGTCTGATTGGTTCTATACTGTTCTGTCAACGGATAACGTCTGGCCAGTTGGCGGGCGTAAAGACCGTCAACTGGCATCATTCCAAAGCACACTTGGAATAAAACATTGACCTTATACTGAACCACCGCGTCTTTCAAGGCTCATTTCCGAAAGGAACGTCACAAGCCAGGAGTTGGACGATTCGCGGCGGGCCAACGGCTCTTTCTAGGTTAAAGAGGCTTGTTTAACGCGACGGAATGAGAAAAAATAGAAAAATATAAAAGGCAGTGTACAGCAGTATTATGGCAGGACCTCAACTATCACAACAGCAAACGATGCAACAGACGCTAGCGCCCCAGTTGCGCCAGGCGCTGGAGTATCTACAGGTGCCCATGCTGGAGCTGCGGACGCTGATCCAGCAGGAATTAGAGCAGAACCCCACTCTTGAAGAGTTGCCAATGGATATGGAGCCGCTCGAAATAGAGCCGGGCAGTCCCGAGCCGGATGAGCGTATGGAAGATCTCGATGTGGAAGAGCAGATTGAAGCACTGGCGAATCTTGACCAGGATTGGGGAGACTACTACCGCAAAAACCACACACTGCAACCGCACTCGACAGAAGAAGATGAGAGGCGCCGGTTTTTTATGGACTCTCTTAGTGAAGGGGAAACACTGGAAGAGCACCTGAAGAATCAACTGGCGCTCAGTTCGCTGGAAAACGAAGACCGCCGCGCCGCCGAATTAATTATTGGCTCACTCAATGATGACGGCTACCTGACCGTCTCGCTCGAAGAAATCAGTGAGGTTTCTTCGCTGGATATCTCACGGTTTGAGTACGCGCTGCAGCAGATTCAGGACCTGCACCCGATCGGCGTGGCCGCCCGGAATCTCGAAGAATGCCTGCACAACCAATTGGAGCGACTGGGTTTGAAAGACAGCCTTGCGGCAGATATTGTCCACAACTGTTTAAATGATCTGGCGGCACATAAATATGACGGCATTGCAAAAGCCCTCCACACAAGCCGTGAAGAGGTGCAGAAGGCCGTCGGCATCATTGAATCACTGGACCCCCGGCCCGGCCGTATTTACAGCAATGAAACAGCCGCCTTTGTCGTACCCGACGTCGTGGTGACCAAGACCGACGAGGGATATAAAATCATCATGAATGATGAGTACATCCCGCAGCTTCGCATCAGTCGCTACTACAAAGAATTATTAAAAGATCCCGCCGCTTCGCGGGAAGCGCGCAGTTATGTAAAAGATAAAATACGCGGCGGCGCCTTTTTGATCAAGAGCATCGAACAGCGGCAGAGCACGCTGTACAATGTGGCCCGTCTCATCGTAGATATACAGGAGGACTTTCTCGAGCACGGCGTGTCGGCTCTCAAGCCGCTGACAATGAACAGCATCGCGGAGCGGCTCGAGGTACACGAGACCACCGTCAGCCGGGCCATAGCCAATAAATTCATGCAAACCCCACAGGGGCTGTTTGATATGAAATACTTTTTCACGCCGGGCATAAAAGCTGCCGACGGCGGAATGGTTTCCAACAAATCCGTGAAAGATATGATTGAGCAAATCCTCCTGGAAGAAGATGAACAAAAGCCATACTCCGACCAGACCATCGTCAAACTGTTAAAAGACCGGCGTATTACCATTGCCCGGCGCACGGTTGCAAAATATCGCGAAGAGTTGAAGATTTTACCGTCTCATATGCGCAAGCGAGCGTAGTGGCGAAAGTTTGTGATTTCTTGCCGCGGCCAGCCGGTCCGTCAGAATCCCTCAAACAAATACAATTCACGAGAAGTTTTTTTCTTTTCCCGGGTCGGCTCCACGCAGGCGGGACCTTCATGGGCCGGTGAGTTCACGTAGCCGGACACCTCGCGCGGGCAGAGTCGGTCCGGCGAACAGGGTTTTAAAAGAGGTTGAAGTTGGCCGCTATCGGAGATGCGAGAATCCAGCCACATCGCCTCATGGTCTTTAGCCAGGACCGCCGGCATTCGGTTGTGAACGCAGGCAACCGTCTCGTTGGGTTCGGTCGTGATAATGGTGAATGAATAGATGTTGCCCTGTTCCGGGTGAGTCCAGAAGTCCCACAGTCCGGCCATTCCAAAAAGGCCGCCGCCTGTTTGCGTGAAGTAGAAAGGCGAGCGGGTATCGCCGAGGGGATCCTGCCGCCACTCATAAAAACCATCGGTCGCCACAATACAGCGCCGGTGTTCGAAGGCCTCGCGAAAAGCATCTTTCTCCATCAGTGTTTCGGCCCGCGCATTGATCATCTTATAACCCACGATCGCATCGTGGGCCCACGATGGGATGAGACCCCAGCGCATCGTTCGCAGATAATTGCGATCGGATCGGACAATGACAGGTATCTCCTGTGACGGCGCAATATTGAAGCGTGGCAAAAAAACAATCTTTTCCACCTCACAATCAAATCGTTCGCCTATGGCTTCCTTCTGGACTGTCAGTGAAAAGCGTCCGCACATAAATCCCCGCACTTGTCTCTTGCCAATGTTTTCCGTAAGCTTAGTATGTCATGCCTGAATCAAACGTCAACTGTTGTCATCCGGGAGATTGAATTCATGAGGAATAAACCTTCTGCCATACTCTTAATTTCCTGTCCCGACCAGGTGGGCATCGACGCCGCAGTAACCTCCTACGTGAGCGGGCACCGCGGCAATATCATCGATTTTGACCAGCACGTAGACGCCCAGAAAAACGTATTCTTTATGCGGATCGAGTGGGAGCTGGAGCAGTTTACCATAGACCGTCGTGCCATCGCGGAATCCTTCCGGCCACTGGCCGATCAGTTCGACATGAGGTGGCACCTCAGCTTTAATGATGTAAAACAGCGCATGGCTGTTTTTGTGTCGAAACAGTCCCACTGCCTCTACGATATGCTGGCCCGCTATGAGTCGGGGGAATGGAGCGTCGAGCTTCCGCTTATCGTGAGCAATCACCCCGACCTCGAGCAGGTGGCCAGCACATTCGGCATCGATTTTTACCTGTATCCGAAAACGAAAGAAAATAAAATGGCTCAGGAGCGAGCCGAACGCGCGCTGTTACAACAGTACCGCGTCGATTTCATCGTTCTAGCCCGTTATATGCAGATTTTATCGGATGAGTTTGTGAGCCATTACCCTAACCGCATCATCAACATCCACCACTCCTTTCTGCCAGCCTTTGCTGGCGGCAAACCCTATCATGCAGCCTTTGGCCGCGGCGTCAAATTAATCGGGGCCACCAGTCATTATGTAACGGCCGCGCTGGACGGCGGGCCCATCATTGATCAGGATACGCGCCGGGTCACACACAAAGACGCCGTCGAGGACCTCGTGCATAAAGGGCGCGATCTGGAGAAAATAGTGCTCGCCCGCGCCATTTGGTGGCACTTACAGCACAAGATTCTCGTGTACAACAACAAAACCGTCATTTTTGAGTAAGGCCTTCAACCTATATTCGGCAGGTGAGAAGTTTGCCGTAGGTGCGCGGTCGAGACCCGTTGGCGTAGCCATCTACTCCAAGGGTCTTGAAACAAAGCAGATGCGGCAAAATGGCCAACCCGCATTCGGGTTGAAATGCTGCAACCCTTCCCGCACCCAACGAGAGCGCTGCCTTGTATGTAGCACCTCTTCGTATGTTGCATTTCAACTGCCGTATACAGGTTCAAATCATGCACTGCAATATTGACTTACGCGTGTATTGTAGTACGATGAGTGCAAGTTGCACTGGGGGTGTCCCGAGCTTGGCGAGGGGCTGAGATATACTCCTGGAACCTGGACGGGTAATGCTGAAACAGGGAAGTGCCTGCGCTCGTGTGCACGCCCCTCCATGACCCGCCGTGAAAAGAATGGAAACCTATATGAGCACGTTCAGTACGCAGTATCAGTCCGCCTGTAAAGGCATCGCAACAGAAGCCATCAAAACGGTAGCCCGCGATGAATATCTTTCAGAAGAGACCGTTCTCAACGGTGTCGCCAGAGGACACATCGTCATACCCAGTAACCGAAATCATCGAAACCTGCATCCCATTGGCATCGGCAAAATGCTACGCACAAAGATCAATGCGAACATTGGGAACTCGGCGATCTCCAGCGGTCTGGAAGAGGAGGTGGGCAAGCTACACTATGCCGTACGGTACGGCGCCGACACCGTCATGGACCTGAGCACCGGAGAGCGGGTGAACGAGATCAGGCAGGCCATTATTGAGGCCGGCACGGTTCCCATTGGAACGGTGCCCATTTATCAGGCCTTGAACATGGTCGAGGATCCCATGGATATTACGGAAAACCTGATTCTGGAGGTCATCCGGATGCAGGCAGAACAGGGAGTCGACTACATCACGATTCACGCCGGCCTTCTGAGACCCCAAATACCGCTGGCCAAAAAGCGTGTGACCGGCATCGTCAGCAGGGGCGGCTCCATTATGGCCAAATGGATGACTGTCCATAATAAAGAAAACCCGATTTATACTCAATTTGATGAGATTCTGGGCATTTGTCGTGCGTACGATGTAACGCTCTCGCTCGGGGACGGTATGCGCCCGGGCTGTCTCGCCGATGCCTCAGATGAAGCGCAGTTTGCCGAGCTGGAAGTCTTGGGAGAACTGGTGAAGAGGGCGCGAGCTGCGGGCGTACAGGCCATGGTGGAGGGGCCCGGTCATATTCCCTTTGATGAAATAGAAATGAATATGAGAAAGGAAGATGAAATCTGTGACGGGGCTCCTTTCTACATCTTGGGCCCGGTGGTCACTGATTGCGCCCCCGGCTACGATCATATAACGTCAGCCATTGGCGCCACAATGGGTGCTTTTTGCGGAGCATCTATGTTATGCTACGTGACACCGAAAGAGCATCTGGGCCTGCCCAACATGGAAGATGTGCGGGAGGGCGTGATCGCCTACAAAATTGCCGCCCATGCGGCAGACATCGCCCTCAAAAAACCTCACGCCAGAGATCGCGACGATGCTATCTCCAGGGCCCGAGCCTCGTTTGACTGGGAAAAACAGTTTGAGCTGGCAATGGATCCCGAGAAAGCCCAGCGCTTTAAACGGGAGGCCATGAAGCCTACACAGGGGGAAACGCTGCCGGAGGGCAGTCCACAAGAGCCCGATGAACACGGTGAATACTGTTCCATGTGCGGGCCGAAATTCTGTTCCATGCGAATCAGCCGGGAAATTCCGGACGCGTAATGGTCGGAAGTGTATCCACAACTCATTTCCGGGCTTAGGGTTCACGCCAAAAGCTCAGCGGAAGTTTCGCCCTCCACAGGCCCTTGGCCCATTTTTACGTCGAGTGGGATTTCTGATTGACCCCTTAATAGACCCGTGTCACGATAAAGTCGCAAATTGAAATACGAACGGAAGTCCGTGAAAATCGGACGCGGTCGCGCCGCTGTAATCGGCTACGAACACCCAATAGGCCACCCTGCAAGGGGAAGGCGGGTCAGTAGGTGTACGAGTACGTTATTTGCGATCCTGACCTGTTATCGTTCATCCAAACTTCGTTCCCACGCCACAAATCCGATGGCCCCTCGGTACACCCTCAGGTCTTCATGGTCGAACTGTGATCTCATCATCGTTTCCCTTACTCGTACGCCTACTCTTACACCCCAATCTCTCCCTATCCATGCCCAGAAAATCTCGCTACAAGATTTTTCCGGCCCTTCGATCCGCTATTTTCCAATATTTCCAGCAAATTACAAGACATCCTCAATCAGCCAAGTCTCTTTTTACCCAAAGATTCTGCGGAAGACCCATGTTATAGAGATAGTACACGCTTTCCACGAAATAGCACAAAGCGCCTTTTCTTTACACATTGAACCGAAACGAGAAGATGTCTCCATCCTTTACGGAATAGTCTTTGCCCTCGAGTCGGAAGGTATTATTTTCTTTGCACTTGGAAATGGACCCGGCATCCAGCAGATCCTGATAATACATGGTCTCCGCCCTGATAAAACCCCGTTCAATATCGCTGTGAATGCGCCCGGCGGCCTTGAGTGCCGTCGCGCCGCGGGTGACCGTCCAGGCCTTGACCTCATCTGCGCCCACAGTAAAAAAGCTGACAAGGTTAAGGGCACTGTACGCTTCGCGAATGACGCGGTGCCGGGCGGGTGCCTCCAGCCCGTAATCGTTCAAAAACTCCTGCTGCTCCTCCGGCGGAAGTTGTGCAATTTCGGTTTCTAACGTGGCACAGAAGGGAAGAATCTCAAAGGGCTCGTCTTTTATCATGGCTTCCAGTTTTTCATATCCTCGTCCGTCGCAGTTGTCCTCGGCGACGTTAAGCACCGCCACCAGTGGCTTCAGGGAGAGAAACTGATAGCCGCGAAGGCATTTTCGCTCTTCTTCGTTGAGGTCGATGGATTGAATGGATTTACCGTTGCTCAATTGGTCGTGACACGTTTGCAGCAGGTTGATCTCCGACTCGGGCACCTTTACCCCGGTCCGGTTTTCTTTGGCAATGCGCTCGAGGCGCTTGTCAATTTTCTCCATATCGGAAACGGCACAATCCAGCAAGACGCTTTCCATCTGTCCGGCCGGGTCCACCGGTTTGCCGTTGTAGTCGATGTCGCCGTAGGCCTGCAAGACGAGCACAAAGGCGTCCGCGGCCGCCAATTCATCAACGTTTTTCTTGCCCCCGCCCCCATGATCGACAAAAGAAATTTCCGCTGGGGAATACTTCTTGGGTGCAAAAAGATCCCGCAGCGCTTCCAGCCGGGGATCGATCACCTTGGCGGCCCCGATGCGTAGATGGTTTTTCTCAGTGCAGTGAATTCCGTCAGGTGTGCCCACGAGAGCATCGAACACAGCACTTTTTCCAGCCCCACCGGCGCCGATAATATGTAAAGACAATCCAGCCATAAGACCGGGGAAAGTACGCCAAGAGGGCGGCGAAGTCAATCAAAGCTACCGATTATGAATTGCCATGGAAACATCTGTAGTTGTACTATGCGGGTCATCAGGTACAGAGTATGCGTTTTTTACTTTACAATATACGTTATGCAACCGGGGGGCGCCGATACGTCTTGCCGTTTGGCGGCTATTTACACAATACCCGCCGGCATTTTGAGAAAATTGTCGATTTCATCAAATCGCTCAATCCCGACATCATAGGTCTGGTCGAGGTCGATATGGGGTCCTACCGCTCCGGACGCAAAAATCAGGTGACGCAGTTGGCGGAAGAACTCGGTCATTATCATGCCCATCGGTGTAAATATCAGGATAATCATCTGGCCATGCACATACCGGTGTTTAATCGGCAGGGCAATGCCTTTATCACCCGTGATACCATTCACGAAGAACGGTTCCATTATTTTGAAAGAGGGATGAAGCGCCTTGTCATAGAGCTCGAACTGGAAAGGGTGAACATCTTTCTCGTGCACCTCGCACTGAGTTTTCGCGTGCGGCATCAGCAGTTGGCAGAACTGTATGAGCTGGTCAAAAAAACGGATAAACCGGCAATCGTTGCCGGTGACTTCAACAGCCTCTGGGGTGATCGAGAAATTGATCTCTTCCTGGGAGCCTCCGGCCTGATCAACGCGGGCCCGGGAAAATGCCTGACCTTTCCGAGCTGGGCCCCCAAACGCCCGCTCGACTTCATCCTGCACAGTCCGGAAATAGAGGTCGAAAAATTTCAGGTTCCGCAAGTACAGTTTTCCGATCACCTTCCGCTGGTCTGTGATTTTGCACTCAAGTAGCGGCTGAAGAAGGGATGTCTTTATGCTTCTCTGCCGGTGTGATTCTGTGTATACCGACTCGCCCTGCGGGAACAGGCAGATCTGAAGACAGGGCTCAGACGAATCTTTCGACAAATAAAAGGTGTGTCTCAGATTGTCGGAGGCGGGGCGCCCTCCCCCTTCCCAGACGTCGGACGGCTTTTATTTACTGAAATCCTTGATGATTCTGGCCGGATTGCCGGCTGCCACACAATGGGGAGGAACGTCTTTAGTCACCAAGGCGTGAGCTGCAATAACGGCATGATGTCCAATGCTTACCCCTTTCATGATCATGGCGCCCAGACCAATCCAGGCGTGATCTCCTATGACGACCGGTGCCATTTTCTTGTTTTCAGGAATGTCGGGAAGTCGTCGGTCAGCGGGATGTCCATCGCTGTCCATGATGACGGCGTTGGGCCCAAAAAGAACCCCTTCGCCAATCGTGATCGATGTGTATGAAACCAGGGCCGTGCCGTTCAGTTCTGTATTTTTTCCGACGACTATCTTACCGCATTCATCTACTCCTTTTCCCCACTTGAGCAGCGTGATACGCGTCGTGTCATGGGGAAAGGGGGATATGTTTCCGGCGTTGATGCGCGAACCTTCGCGGAAAATTAAACGGCCCTTAAACGGTTCCAGGCTGAATTCATCATCACTCTGGATGGTGAGATCGTTCATAACCACCTGGGGCACGCCGGTTGAAAAAAATCCTTCCGGCAGCACGGCTCCCACTTTTTTCATTATATCGAGTGTCTCCCGGTTCATGGCGTTCCATTCTACCGGTGAATACTCTGCTGATTGATATCCTGGCATAGCGTTCTCCCGTCCTGAGTGCTGTAAAAAGCCTGAACAGTTGCCAGAAAAAGAGGGGTGTGGCAACTATAAACGGCGTTCCTTTTCCCTGATCTGCTGCTGCTTTTGGGTGGTGGTATACACGGCGACAGGCAGATGCAGGAAGTAGAGGCCTATCACTATATAGGGCCACGGCGGGGGCATGGTTAATGCGAGAGTTGTCGTGCCGGACAGGACCAGCCATGCTGCGATGCTGCAATAAAGGATAAAGCTTTTTTCACGCGGCCCTCTCGTGTTTCGTATGGCCAGAACCGTTGCCGTCAAGGCGAGAATGAGGACTGTAAAAAAAGCCAGCACCTTGACAGCAAAGACATAATTGAAAGATACTACCGTTTCCATATTAGCGCCGTCAGTATACCAGCCGACACCGGTATTTCAACTGTTTATGATCACCGTTGGGGTTGGATCTTAATGACTGTGGAATCACCATCAGGAAACAAAGTATACGCGGGTCTTGAAAGCTTCTGTCGCGTGCTGTAACATGCGATTTAATTCCCAATGATTTTGGAAGGTTGCCGTATGTACGAATTCATACCCGACAAGCGGCTGGGATAGCTTCATTATGAATCAGTCGACAAAATGGAATGTTCAACGCTTGCAAAAATGCAAGGGCCAGCAAAAACTGGCAATACTGACAGCCAGTGACTTTTTGACCGCCCGGTTGCTGGACAGAGCGGGGCTGCCCGCTATTCTCGTCGGAGACTCACTCGGTATGACCACGCTCGGCTACGAAAGCACACTCCCTGTGACAATGGAAGACATGCTGCACCATACAGCGGCCGTCGTGCGCGGCGTCCGTCACGCACTGGTGATAGCGGATATGCCCTTCTTGTCTTATCAGGGCAATGTCGAGGATGCGGTGCTGAACGCCGGGCGCTTTTTGAAAGAGGCCGGTGCCGACGCCGTCAAGGTTGAGGGGGGGCGTATCCGCTGTTCGCTCGTGGAGGCGTTGACTGCGAATGGAATTCCGGTTATGGGTCATATTGGTCTGACCCCTCAAAGTGTTAAAACAATGGGCGGTTACCGCATACAGGGCAAAACCGCGGCGGCGGCAGAGCTGTTGCTGGAAGACGCGCGCGCCCTGACCTCGGCAGGTATTTTCTCGCTGGTGCTGGAGGGCATGCCGTCCGCGGCTGCCGGCCGCATTACAAATGCGGTCGAAGTGCCCACCATCGGTATCGGGGCGGGACCCCAATGCGATGGACAGGTACTGGTTGTGCAGGATATGCTGGGCATCCAAACCGATATGGTTCCCAAATTCGTAAAGCAGTACGCACAGTTGGAGAACATGATGCATCTGGCATTCGACGCCTATAAGGAAGACGTTGAGTCCGGGGCCTTTCCGGGCAGTGAATACGGCTACGATTGAAAACATCGATCGACCCCACAGCGGACCCCATGAAAATAGTTCGAACAGTCAAAGCGATGAAGGCATATGCCGACGAAGTCCGACGCGATGGAAAAACCGTCGCCCTCGTTCCGACGATGGGGTCTCTGCATGAAGGCCATCTTTCCCTCATCCGCCTGGCCCGCCGCGAGGCTGATGTCGTGGTTGTCAGTATATATGTCAACCCCACTCAGTTCGGGCCCCAAGAGGATTTTAAATCGTACCCGCGGGATTGGGAGCGTGATGAAGCGCTGTGCCATCGGGAACAGGCGGGCGCCGTCTTTTATCCCCCAGATGAAGAAATGTATGGGTCTCAGCACAGTGTATATGTGACGGAACACTCCTTATCGAAAACGCTGTGCGGTGCGTCCCGCCCAGAACACTTTCAGGGCGTTTGCACCATCGTGGCCAAACTTTTCAATATCGTGCAACCTCATGTGGCGGTATTTGGAAGAAAAGATGCACAGCAGTTGCGCATTATTGAACAAATGACCTGCGATCTCAACTTCCCCGTGACTATTGTGCCCGGAGAAATTGTTCGCGAAGAGGATGGCCTCGCGATGAGTTCGCGCAACCGCCGCCTCAGCGTCGGACAGCGAAGGCAGGCACTGAGTCTTTCCCGTGCGCTGGATGCAGCGGACCGCCTGTTTCAGTCCGGCATTCGCTCCCCTGTGCTTATAAAGGAAGAAATGAGGTCGGTCATAGGGAAGGCCGAAGACGCGCGCATCGATTACATTGAGGCCGTCGATCTGGACACCCTACAATCCGTCGATCAGGTGGCATCAGGCACATTGATAGCGTTGGCCGTTTTTATCGGGTCGGTCAGACTCATCGACAACAGATTGTTGTGCAGCCAGTCGTCTTGATCGTGTTTTCGCCGGTAGCGTTGCAGCGCTTTTCGCACCTGCCGGACATCCTGCTCAATATGTTCAGCCAAGGCCTTGCTGTTGTCGAACTGGCGGTCTTCACGGATAAATTGAATAAAAATCACTTCCATTTGAGCGCCGTAAATGTCGACATACTGATCCAGTAGATGGACTTCCAAAGCCGGTTCATGCGGCCGGTCAAAGGTGGGGCGGGTTCCGAAATAAGCAGCTCCGTCGCAGGCCCTTCCGTTTATAATGGCCAATACCGCATAAATTCCCTGCTTGGGATTCACTTCGTCCCGTATTTCAATGTTGGCTGTGGGATAGCCGAGTTGGTGACCAATTTTTTCGCCATGGATAACGGATCCCATAACACTGTAGGGCCGGCCCAGCATATGCTCAACTTCATCCAACTCGGCGCCCTGAATGGCCTCCCGGATGCGGCTGCTCGAAATGCGCTTGCCTTTCCAGAGGATGGGGCTGACTACATGGACCTCAACATCCTGTTCTTCAGCCCATGCCTTCAGCATATCCGTATTACCCCTGGCCTTATAACCAAAGGTCCAGTTGTTACCCACGACGATAGTGGACAGCGTGGGGATGGATTGTTTTAAGAGCATCAGGAATTCTTCGGCACCGATATGGGCAAAGTCGCGGGTGAAGGGAATGAGCATGGCACCCTCTAGCCCGCACTGCCTCATGAGGTGGATGCGGTGTTTTGTAGAGGTCAGCAGCGGGGGCGCCTTTTCGGGCGCCAGCACTCGTACGGGGTGGGGGTCAAACGTCAAAACCCACGCCTGTTGCTGATGCCGTGCCGCTTTGGACAGAGCTGTTTCTATCACTTCGCGATGCCCTTTGTGCAGTCCGTCAAACGTCCCGGCAGCCAGAGCGATGGGCTTTTCGCTATATTTTAAAGCGTCTAATGAATGAACGATTTTCACTTTACAAATCCATTAGGTCCAGTTGATCAAGTTTGCACAGGGCCTCTTGCAGCTCCCGTGTGTTCATACTTAACAATGTATCCAGATTATAGGCATTCTCAACTTTAAAGGTGCCGGATTTGGTTCGTCGAAGGGCGCTTAAGTGCGCACCGCACCCCAGCTCTTCTCCAACTTCTTTACACAATACGCGGACATATGTCCCCTTTGTGCACTCGAGTGAAAAATCGACTAACGGTGACAGAAAAGCCGTCATCTTAAAGGAATAAATATGAATACATCGCGCATCACGCTCAACGGTTTTACCCTTGCGCGCCATTTTGTACAGGGGGACGCCGTTTTTCTTTACAGCAGAGTACATGGGGGGCGTCTGCAAGCGGTCGCCTTTGAAGCGCTTTAGAACCTCCAGAACTTGATCTTCTGTAATGTGGTCAGCGGGTTTCTCGGCGATGATCTCCCCCTCAGCATCATGTGAGTCGGTGGCGATACCCAGAGTCATGGTCCCCGTATACGTTTTATCGGACCCCATCACCCGTTGCGAAAGCTTTGTTCCCTTGCCTATTAAAATCACGAGCAGACCCGTCGCCTGGGGGTCCAGCGTTCCTCCGTGCCCCACTTTTTTAATTTTAAAGTGGGAGCGAATCTTAGCCACGACATCGTGTGAAGTAAACCCTGCAGGCTTGTCCACCAGCAACAGTCCATCGAGTTGGTCAGCGGGACGATGGAGGTGGTGTCCGCCCCAGCTATTCCTGTGATTCCCTACTGTCGTCATTCAGTATTCCTTCGTTTTCCATGTGGCTGATTACGCTGAGAATGCGGTCGCCCTCCTCAATGGAATCATCCAGCTCGAAAAAGAGGTGCGGTGTATATTTTATCTTCATGTCCCGGTTGATGCCGCGCTGTATATCTTTGCGGTGCTTCAGGATAAGATTCAAGAGCCGGTATTTTTTCTTTTCGTCGCCCATGACGGAGACGCGTACGTGTGCCTGCCTGAGATTGCTGCTCACCTGAACCTGGGTAACCGTTACGGCGGCGGGATCAAAATCGCGCTCCGACATGACGCGGAACAGAAGTTCGGCAATCTCCCGTTTTAGCAGTTCATTTACTCTCGTCAGTCGATCCACGGTGTGCTTCCGAGTGCAGGCCTGGCGGCCTGCTACAATTCCTGCTCAATGCGGTTGAGATTATAACATTCGATGATATCGCCCACCTCGATGTTCTTGAAATTATCGAGGCCAATGCCGCACTCCTGACCTTCACGGACTTCGCTGGCATCATTCTGAAAACGTTTCAGAGAAGCCATGGTTCCGGTATACAGCAGTTCGTCATTTCGAAAAACCCGGGCCTTGGATTTTGAATTGATTCGGCCCTGAACCACCATGCAGCCGGCTATCCGACTTCGCTTGCCAATATCAAAAACCTGTCGAATTTCGGCGCGACCGGTAATTTTCTCCACATACTCAGGGTCGATCATGCCGGTCATGGACCGTCGTATATCATCGATGAGTTCGTAAATAATACTGTAAAGCCTTATCTCGACCCCTTCATGTTTGGCCATTCTATCCACCCCCGGTTCTTTGCCGACATGAAAGCCGAGCACCATGGCGTTGGACGCTTTTGCCAGCAATACGTCATTTTCGTTGACGTTTCCGACCGATGAAAGGATGATTTTGACGGCCACTTTGTCACTCTTGATGTCGACCAGGGACTGTTGAACGGCCTCCAGTGTTCCCTGTACATCACATTTAACGATGGCGTTCAGTTCTTTCTTTTCACTATCAGCGGTCTGTGCAAAGAGATCTTCCAGTGATGATCCGCGCGCCGAACCTTTGAGTGAGTCGGTACGGGCCTGCACCTGCTGCGTTTCGGCTTCTGTTTTGGCGGCGCGGTCGTTGGGGTAAACGAGAAACTCTGCACCGGCCTCCGGCACCTTATTCAGGCCCATGCACTGTACGGCTTCGGAGGGGCCGGCCTTGCGTACTTTATGGCCTTTGTCATTGATGAGCGCTTTCACTTTTCCCCAGCAGGGCCCAATCACTACCGCGTCGCCGACGTTAAGCGTTCCGCGCTTGACCAGCACGGTCGCAATCGGTCCCATCCCCTGCTCCAGCCGAGCTTCAATAACATACCCCTGGCCGCCGCCATCGGGATTGGCCTTCAGCTCCATCATTTCAGATTCCAGATTGATGCGATCCAGCAACGCTTCCATACCCTCACCGGTCTCCGCACTGACGTGACATACGCCCACGTCACCACCCCAGTCTTCACACATGACTTCCTCTTCCATGAGCTGCTGTTTTACGCGGTCAGGGTTGGCTCCGGGCAGATCCATCTTGTTAACGGCTACGATGATACACACGTTGGCGGCCTTGGCGTGGCGAATCGCTTCGCGCGTTTGGGGCATGACGCCGTCATCGGCGGCAACCACCAGCACCGCAATATCTGTCAATTGAGCACCCCGAGCCCTCATAGCCGTGAAGGCCTGATGACCCGGTGTATCCAGAAATGTGATTTTATGGTCGTCAAAGTCTACCGTGTAGGCACCGATGTGCTGTGTGATGCCACCGGCCTCTCCACTGACGACATTGGCCTCGCGGATTTTGTCTAAGAGTGACGTTTTGCCATGATCGACATGGCCCATAAAAGTGACCACCGGCGCGCGGGGCAACAGCTCTTCGGGTCGGTCTTCCTTGAAAGATGTAGGGTTTTTGACCTCTTTTTTTCTGGGCGGCGGAGGCGGTTTTTCCTTCTTTTCCTGCTCGAGCTTAACGCCGTGTTTGGCCGCAATTTCCTGCGCGACCTTGAATTCGAGCTTCATGTTGATAGAGGCAAAAACATTCATTTTCATGAGCTCGGCAATCAGGACATTGGGTTTTACATCCATCAGGGTGGCCAGCTCTTTGACCATCACTGTCGCCCCTTTGATCATGATCACGTTCGGCCCATCGGGCTCTTTTTCAGCGTGATCCTCGGCGACTGCCTCGTCTTTTTGTTCAGGGGGTTCAGGTTCGGGCGCGGGGGCCGGGTTGGCCGGTGCGTTTACGGCCGTGCGCAGTGTGAGCCTTTTTACGCCTGAATGGTGTTCACGAATGCGCTTGATATCCTCTTCTTCCAGTTTAGACAGATGGGTTTTACCCGTTATATCTAAAGCGTTTAACGTATCGGATATGTCTTTCGTGCTTAGCTTAAGCTCTTTGGCTATTTCGTGTACTCTCATGACTCAATAGTGCCGTGTTCCTTTTCGTACGCATTTTCTGCCGCGCGATGTATTATTTCTGCGGTCTCGCTGTCGATATCTTCAACTTCTGCAATATCCTCGATGTCCGCCGTAATAATGCCTTCCAGCGTGAGAAAACCGCCTTGTACCAGTTTCTCAGCCAAGTCCGACCCAATAGACTCAATCTGGGCCAGCCTGGCGATCGCCAGCTCTACCTTCTCTTCGAATGTGATGTCGTCTTCAGACTTCTGAATATTAACCTTCCAACCCGTCAGCTTCGCGGAGAGGCGGGCGTTTTGTCCGCGCTTCCCGATGGCCAGCGAGAGTTGGTCGGCGTCTACCACCACATCAATCGTGCGGGTGGCTTCCTCCACCGACATGCCTGACAGCTTGGCGGGTGCCAGCGCGTTGGCGACATAGGTCTTAATATCTTCATTCCAGCGCACAATATCAATTTTTTCACCCGAAAGTTCGCGGACAATGTTTTTGACGCGCATCCCGCGCATCCCCACACAGGCTCCGACCGGGTCGACTTTTGAATCATTTGAAACCACTGCCAGTTTAGTGCGGTATCCGGCCTCGCGGGCAATCCCTTTAATGTCGACGGTGCCATCGGAAATTTCTGAAACCTCGAGTTCAAACAGGCGTTTTACGAATTCGGGGTGACTGCGGGAAAGAACGATTTGCGGCCCCTGCGGCTTGCTGTTGATGGATACAATGTAGGAGCGGATCGTTTCGCCCATTTCGTATTCTTCCGTTGGCACGCGCTCCCGGGATGGAATGACGCCCTCGGCACGCCCCAGATCAATAATGACATCATTGCGGTCAAAACGCCTGACGGAGCCGGTGATGACGTCGCCGGCCCGATCCTTGAATTCCTCATAAATTCGCTCTTTTTCGGCTTGCCGAATGCGCTGCATGATGGCCTGTTTGGCTGTCTGGGCGGCAATGCGTCCTAGGTGGTCGGGGGTCACTTCGACCTCCACAAGATCACCCTCTTCCGCTGCCGGGTCAATCTGGACGGCCTCATCCAGCGTAATTTCGTTGTGCCCGGCAACAATACTGTCCACGACCAGTTTTTTGGCCAATGCCTTGATATTATAGTTGGTTCGGTCAATCTCGATCCGCAGATCAATGGAATCCGTCATCGTCTTTTTAGATGCACCAAGAAGGGCATTCTGGACGGCCTCCAGAATTACTTCGCGCTCTATACCGCGCTCCTTCTCTAAATATTCAACTACTGTCTGTAATTCTCTATTCACGATACGACTCCAGCAAAACACAAAAAACCGGGTTTAATCCCGAGACACAAAAGAGTGGGTTAAACCCACTCTCCGCCGAGCTAATCTTTAACTAAAACAGCCTTTAAGTGTAATCAGCCCGGACACACCGGTCAAGTGCTTTTTGCGGGCTCTTTTATAGCTTGCCGAAAGGCAGATGCTTTGCCATAAATAGGCATCATTTGATGCGGCCCGGAATCGGGTTTCGCAAGGGAGTACCGTGCGGGTGCAGGGCGGTTGCTTCGCAAAGGCAGAATCGGGAGAGCTGGATATGGCAAAAAAAACAGGTTTAGGGCGGGGGCTGGGAGCGCTAATTAAAGAGGTTCCGCCGACGGCGGAGCCCGAAGCGGCTGCACAAGGGGAGCGCTTGCGTATGGTTCCGGTTTCAAAAATCAGGAAAAACCCGTGGCAGCCCCGCAGGGCTTTTGACCCTGAAGCGCTGGAAGAGCTGGTTCATTCTGTGCGCGAGCAGGGCGTCTTACAGCCCCTACTCGTGCGCCTGATGAAGGATGAATACGAGCTGATCGCTGGCGAGCGGCGCCTGCGAGCGGCGACGGCGGCAGAACTGACCGAAGTACCCGTCGTCATTACGGATGCCACCGATCGCGAAGTGCTGGAAATAGCGCTTATCGAAAACCTCCAGCGGCAGGATTTAAATCCAGTCGAAGAGGCTGAGGGGTATCGAGAGCTGCTGAATAAATTTGAAATGACGCAGGAACAGGTGGCTCAGAGAGTGGGTAAAAGCCGTGCAGCGGTAGCCAACAGCCTGCGAATACTGCGCCTGCCGGAATCCATTCTCAGGGAGCTCGCCGCCGGAAGACTTTCAGAAGGACATGCCAAAATTCTCGCCGGAGTTGAAATCGATGAGGAAAAAGAGCTGCTGGCCCAGAGGATTATTAACGATCAGTTATCGGTGAGGGCTTTGGAAGGCCTGATCAGGCGAAGCCACCGGGCCCCGCGCAAGCCGCGGGCGGAAAAAGCGGATATTCCACCGGCGCATTTGCGCGATATGTCCGAACGCCTGCAGCATCGGCTGGGTACAGAAGTGCTGGTGCAATCCAGCAAGACGCTGAGTAACGGGAAAAAAGCGAAAGGTCAGATTCTGATAGCATATTACAGCGCCGATGATCTGGATCGCCTGATGGATGTATTGGGGTTGTCGGATGAGGTGTAGGATCTCGCGGGTACTGTTGTCCTGTGCATTCTTCGTTGTTGCTGGATGCAAAGGCGGTGACGCCATAAAGGAGCCGCCACCGCATGAGGTTCGCTTCGACCTCTTTTCTCCGGCAAAGGCTTTTGGCTATGTCGAGAAACTGGTGGCGCTGGGCCCGCGTGTTTCAGGCACACCCGGCGCCGAAAACGCGGCCCGCCATATTCACACAGTGCTCGCCGATCTCGGCATCCCGGCCCGACTGGATACGTGGTGGGAAGATACCCCCGAGGGCTCCGCCCGCTTTTACAATGTCATTGGGCGCCTGGAAAGCCCCGGCGACCGCCTGCTCATACTTGGATCACATTTTGACACCAAGGATGGCATCAGTCCGGATTTTGAAGGCGCCAACGATTCGGGGTCATCTTCCGGCCTCCTGATCGAGCTGGGGCGCGTGCTGGCAGCCTCTGACCTGCAGTATGACATCGGCCTGGCATTTTTTGATGGAGAGGAATGCAAAAAGAGCTACGGACCCAACGACGGCCTGCACGGCAGCCGGCGTTATGCATCACAACTGGTCGCCGACGGCCTTGCAGATCGCGTGGCGGGGGTTCTCATTCTGGATATGATCGGTGATCGCGATCTGACCGTGACGCTGCCCCGCAACAGCTCGCCCGATTTGCTCAGACGCGTGCTGGCGGCCGCTCACAAACAGGACGCGAGAGAGCACTTCGCTCTGTACCCCTACGGCATTGGGGACGATCACGTACCCTTCCTGGAGCGCGGAATGCCGGCCATTGATATTATAGATTTCTACTTCGGAAGCGGCCCCGAAAAGAATAATTACTGGCACACGACGCAGGATACGATGGAGCGGATCAGCGAGCAAAGCCTCGATAAAGTCGGGCGTGTGGTGCTACAGGTCATTCAGGACTTTTCCGTAACTACGGTTCCCTAGGGGGCAGCCCTCAAAATAGCAAATAAGGAATCGGAAGGAAGGTCAGCAGCGGAATAGAGTCAATAGAAACCACAGATGGACAGGGATTTGGGAGATGGATAGAAAGAAAGATAGCCACGAAAAACACAAAAAAGCACAAAAAAGGCAGAGGGAAAGAAAAATTGGAACTGCCCAAAAGCGCAGCGATAGATAATTTTATGAAGTAAAATAGTGACCGCCTGGGAACGGTTCAATAAACGCAAATCGACGCAAATGGGGAACATGAATTTTTTTACTACGAAAGGCGCGAAGTAAAGCCGGGGCTATGAACCGGCTTCTTTTTTAAGCCGCCCCGCAGGGTCGGCTTTACTGGTCCTCTTCTGCTTTTTGTGAATTTTCGTGTTTCTTGTGGCTATAGTCCTCTTCTCCCCATTCCTTTCCATATACGTCCATATACGTTCATATACGGTTAAAAAACCTCTTTGGCTTTCGCCTCTATTCCTCTCCATATACGCCTGCCTGTGCGTGCCGCCTGTCTGCGAGCGTACTCGCTCAGGCAGCGCTGATCGGGGTGCTTATAGCGATGGCTTTACAGTATTTGAGATGCTTTTCCGTGAAAAACTGAAAAAGTCATCCACCGCCGCTCTTGACGCCTCTCTCTTTTGATGTGCGGGCGTCGATAATCCATGGAATGATGACGGCTACTAGCAGACCCGTATTCTCCGCCACCTTGAGAACGCCAATCTGCTGTCCTCCGCCATTAGCGGAGAAGCATCCGCAGGATATATCGAGTCCCCGGGCCAGACTGATGATAATAGCGCCTGTGAATATGATAAGCATGCCCGCCGTCAGGGCGTACGCGGCACGTCTGGCTCGGCTGGGGATCAGAAGGGCTGCGGCACAGAAAAGCTCCAGCCACGGCAGAACAATGGCCATACTATTAATTACGATAGAGGGTGCCAGGTGATAATAGTAAATAGACTGCGCGAACCCGACCGGCGAACTAATTTTGGGTACCGCCGCAAAAACAAACACCGCCGCGACAATCAGGCGCAACAGCAGGCTGAGCCGGCTTTGTAGATTACTCAACTTCATAT
>CAYXEW010000011.1:0-7116 GCA_964464115.1 uncultured Verrucomicrobiota bacterium | reverse complement strand
CCCGCCTCTCTCCACGCGCGCACGCCGCCTTTGAACAGATACAGATTGGTGTGGCCTTGATCAATGAGGTACTGGCTGAGCAACAGTGATTCGTCACATTCTTCACCACTGCAATACGTAATGACGGGCAGACCCGATTCTAGCCAGCCCTGCAGATTGAAATAGGTCGTGTCGAGTTCATCAGAAGGAGCTGACAGGGCCGTTGGCAGGTGGCCGCTGTCAAACTGTTCCAGCGGTCGGGCGTCTAGTACAATAAATCCGCCGCCGTCGAGGAACTTTTTGACTTCCCCCGCATCGAGCAGTCGAATACCCCCCTCCAGGGCCTGCGTTTCAATGTGCAGCGACCAGTCATAATCCAATGCAATACCGTTTTGGGAAAGATGATTATTAACGAAGCCCGCCACAGTTGCGGCGCCCATCAGTAATGCGGCCCACAAAACTGTGGCAACAGCTCCCGCTGGCTGTTTTCTTTTAAAGGTGTTCATTGGAAAAGTAAACTAAACCATGTTGGGCACATATACAAGCGGGGGAAATGTATGAGTTTATTGCCGGGGCGGGATAATGATGTATGGCAAACCCGGCAGAGGTATCCCTCGCCCGTTGGTGCCAAATGTCGGGGAGGGGCTGTGCGGAAGTTCTGAACAGCCTGGTGAAGCGTGTATAATCGAGCGTTGAAAGACCTTGGAACCGACCTGGCCCACACACACAAGAGTGCTTGACTTTCCCCGGCTGTCAGCTAGTGTTTTGGCATGCCGTGCGTACCGGGCATGGATGCGTATGATGCCGGTCCTGACGTCCGGCTTTTTGCGGGAACAATAAAGAATGGGCATAAAAGGAGCGTTTTTTGTGGATACAGAGATTTACAGTGAGCGAATTCAGATAGAGCGAAAGCAGTTTTTCTTTGATTTGAAAGAAAATGTTCGCGGCCGCTTTTTGAGAATCACAGAGGATGTCGGGGGACACCGAGACGCCATCATCATTCCTGCGGACGGACTGGATGAATTTGCTGCCAGCCTTGAGAAGGCTCAGGCGGCTCATAACGGACAGCCTGCCGAAGCCGTCGAGGTCCTTTCATGATTCCGGATCTGCAGTCCAGCCTGCTCTGTGACGATGTGCGCCAAGAGCGCAATGGTAAATTCATCCTGATAGGTTTGTTTGATGCCATCGCCGCGCACAGTATACCCGTTCGCTATCCCCGTCTTTTTATGGTGACGAGGTGGTGCGGCGGCGAGGGCGAATTTATTCAGAAGACGCGCATTTTAAAGCCCGATCAAAGCGATGTGTTGGTGCAGGGTAAAGAGATACCTGTCAATTTGCCGAATGCCGAAGCGACCGCCACCAATGTGGAAGTTTTTGTCAATGTATCCTTTGAAAGCGCGGGTACGCACTGGGTGGAAATACTGTTGGACGGCGATCTGAAAATCCGTTATCCACTGCGGGTGAATAAGGTGGCCCACCCGGACAAAGGTAATCAGCATCCGCCACATATATAGATTCATTTTGGCTCGTCTGCAACATTGGTTTAGAAGCTCTCGATTCGGTATCCTTACCATGTATGAAACAGGTGCTGCGGTAATGCAGAATGCCATGCTCATGCCTTGCAAAGACGGGGGCTGTGTCGCGGGCTGGTAGGACTGATTGGAAGGCGTGCAGACAGGAAGAGAACAGTGGTATGGCCGGAAGTATTGCTGAAATCATTATATTATGCTTGATGGCCGATTGGGTTTGCAGGAGCCTGCGCGTTCCGGGCCTCATCGGCATGCTTTTTGTCGGCATTCTCCTCGGGCCGTATGTGCTCGACACCCTTGACCCCAACCTGTTGGCCGTCGGTTCCGACTTGCGGCTAATCGCTCTCATCGTGATTCTTCTGCGGGTTGGCTTTGAGTTGAGCCGTACAACGCTCCATCGAATTGGCGGAAGAGCACTGATCCTGGCATTTATTCCGGCTACGATTGAAGGAATCGCCATCACTGTTGCCGGGCCGCATCTGCTTGGCCTGAGTTTATTGGAATCAGCGCTTTTGGGGTCGGTTTTGGCGGCCGTATCGCCCGCCGTTGTCGTCCCCGCCATGATGCGGTTCATAAAAGAACGGCGGGGGGCCGCCAAAGACATACCTTCTATGGTCATGGCTGCGGCATCCGTTGATGATGTATACGTGATTGTCGCGCACAGCGCTCTCCTTGGCGCCTGCGTCGGGGGCCAGGTAAATTGGGCTGTACAACTGGTCAGCGTGCCCGCCGCGCTGATACTTGGAACAGCCGTTGGTATTGCCGTCGGTATTATACTTTACAGGTTATTCGATCGATTCAACCCGAGGGCTACGAAAAGAGTGCTTGTCGTTATTGCCGCGTCTATTCTTCTGGTTCGATTACAACACATGCTGACGGGTGTTTTACCCTTTGCCGGACTGGTATCCGCTATGGCCATTGGTTTTATTGTGTTGGAGAAGCGTGAACATATGGCTCATGAGCTCTCAGCTAAATTGGCAAAAACCTGGATCTTTGCGGAAATTATACTGTTCTCAATGGTCGGCGCACAGGTCAACATTGGCCTTGCGTGGCGGGCGGGCGCACAGGGCGCTGCCATCATCGGGCTCGGCCTGCTGGCTCGCGGTCTTGGTGTCCAGCTTTGTCTGCTGGGTAGCCGCTTGAATATTCAGGAACGGTTGTTCGTTGCTGTCGCTTTTTCCCCAAAGGCCACCGTGCAGGCCGCCATTGGATCGGCGCCGCTGCTGGCTATGCGGGCGGCGGGAATGGACACTGCTGCCGGTGAGCTGATTCTTGCTATGGCTGTATTGAGCATCGTCCTGACGGCGCCCGCCGGAGCCTGGGCTGTCAATGCAATTGGCCGCCGAGTTCTCAAAGTCGCCCCCGAAGATGAACACGATGCCTTCGACGCCGCTATGGAAAGCGAACCTGGCGCATAATAGGCATTTTAAATATAAAATGTGTCATTATGTCTCACACCTTCCTGTTTGTTTAAATATATAAGTTACTATTTATAAACAACTTATATAATCTAACAAATTGTGGCATGGGTTGTGCTCTTTTTAAATTGAATGGAGTGAGATATGAACGGTAATAAATTTACAATTATGGCTCAGGAAGCCATTCAACGCGCTCAGCGGCTGGCAGAGAACAGCTCCCACACAGAGTTTGATGTAGATCATCTGATATCGTCTTTGCTGAATGAAACAGATGGTGTCGTAGCCTCTCTACTGAAGCGACTCGGCGTTTCGCGTGAGCAGGCGGCCCTCGCAGCATCGGAAGTGCTGTCAAAAAGGCCGCTGGTTAAAGGTGAAAGTGCTGCCGTTTATCCATCGGCAAGGCTGAGGAAAGCGCTCGATAAAGCATCATCCGTTGCGACCGATATGCAGGATGAGTTTATCAGCACCGAACACCTGTTGCTGGCGGCACTGGGGAGTGATAGTCCGGCCGCCGGGGAATTGCGGCGTCTCGGCGTCACTCCGGAAGCAGTGCTAAAGGCGCTCCAAGGCGTACGAGGTAACCAGAAAGTGACAGATCAAAACCCCGAAGATAAGTATGAAGTCCTTAAAAAGTACGGCATGAATCTGACGGACTTGGCGAGGAGCGGCAAGCTCGACCCCGTCATTGGACGAGATACGGAAATCCGACGCGTCATTCAAGTATTGCTGCGCCGCACAAAAAACAATCCCGTTTTAATTGGCGAACCGGGGGTCGGCAAGACGGCTGTGGCCGAAGGACTAGCTCAGCGAATTGTTAATGGCGATGTGCCGGAAGGCCTCAAAAATAAGCAGGTGGTGGCGCTCGACCTCGGCGCCATGCTGGCGGGCGCTAAATACAGAGGAGAATTTGAGGATCGTTTTAAAGCCTTTCTGAAGGAGGTCACTGAAAGCGACGGGAATATCATTCTTTTTATAGATGAACTGCACACCTTGGTAGGTGCCGGGGCGGCGGAAGGTGCTGTTGATGCATCGAATATGATTAAGCCGCCCCTCGCCCGCGGAGCACTCCGCACCGTCGGGGCCACCACGCTGGATGAATATCGTAAACATATAGAAAAAGATGCGGCGCTGGAGCGGCGCTTCCAACCCGTGATAATTAACGAACCGTCCGTTGATGATGCCATCGCCATTCTGCGCGGCATTCGGGAACGGTACGAAATACATCACGGTGTGCGCATTCAGGATGCAGCGCTGGTGGAGGCCGCACAGCTCTCACATCGTTATATTAGCGAACGTTTTCTGCCCGACAAAGCCATTGATCTCATCGATGAGGCGGCCAGCCGACTGCGTGTGGAAATTGATAGCCTCCCCGCCGATATTGACGAGCTGGAAAGAAAAATTATACAGCTTGAAATTGAGAGGCAGGCGCTGCAAAAAGAAAATGACAGCGAATCAAAGGAAAGGCGTGAGGTTATCGAAACGAAGTTGGCTGAACTTCGCGAATCCAGTACGACCATGAAGCTGCACTGGCAGAAGGAGAAGGAATTAATTACAGAAATTCAGGAGCTGACGAAAGCCCTTGACCTCATGAAGAGCCGTGCTGAAAAAGCCCGGCAGCACAATGAGCTAGAAAAGGCCGCTGAAATTCTGTACGGGCAGATCCCCAAGACGGAAGAACAGATCCGCCTGTGTAAACAGAAATTGACTGAATTACAGAGAGAACAATGCATTCTCAAGGAAGAAGTCGACGCGGAAGACATTGCCCGAATCGTTTCGGCCTGGACTCACATTCCCGTTCAGCGACTGCTCGAAGAAGAAAAGAGCAAATTGATTCATATGGAAGACCGACTCAAAAAACGAGTGGTCGGCCAAAAGGAGGCTGTGGAAGCGGTGTCGAATGCTGTGCGCCGTTCGAGGGCAGGCCTTCAAGACCCTAACCGTCCGCTCGGATCTTTCATATTTCTCGGTCCCACAGGGGTTGGCAAGACAGAGTTGGCGCGAGCCTTGGCCGAATTTCTTTTTGATGATGAACACGCGATGGTTCGCATTGATATGTCGGAGTTCATGGAAAAACATTCTGTCAGCCGGATGATTGGAGCCCCTCCGGGCTATGTCGGCTATGATCAGGGCGGTTATTTAACCGAACATGTGCGTAGAAAACCCTATTCCGTCGTGTTATTCGACGAAATAGAAAAGGCTCATCCGGATGTCTTCAATATCCTGTTGCAAATACTGGATGACGGACGCCTCACTGACGGTCAGGGGCGGACCGTTGACTTTAAAAATGTCATCGCCATTATGACATCCAATATTGGCGGCGAAGTGATTCATAAAGCACTCTCCCGAGGATCGGAAAAAGAGATAATAGCCGGAAACCGCGCCGGCGCGCCAGCGGGGTCAGCCGTTTCTGACCTGACGAGAGACGAGTATGAGGCCATGGAGGAAAGCGTGATGCAATTGCTGCGTAAAGCGTTCAGGCCTGAATTTTTAAACCGCGTGGATGATACCATTATTTTTCACAGTCTTTCATCTGAGCATATCCAGCATATTGTCGATATTCAACTGGACAATCTTGCAAAGCAATTGGCTGAGCACAAAATCAGCTTGAAACTGGATGACGCTGCGCGAACGTGGCTGGCAAAAAAGGGGTACGACCCGGCCTACGGTGCCAGACCGCTGAAAAGAGTTATTCAGAAAGAAGTCCTCGATAAGCTCGCTGTGAAAATCCTAGACGGTGAAATCGAAGACGGCTCCATTGTCAGGGTCAGTGCTTCCGCCGACACCAGAGACCTTCAACTACAGCGTGAAGACCCATAATCGACTATTCGGCGGTGGCCACGTTTGCCCTTCCGCTCCGCGTCATGGCCGCCAATGGCGACCCCTCTCGACTTTGTCTCGGGCACCATAGCTGCGCGGGCGCAGATAGCTGCTCCCAGCATCTCGAAACAAAGCAGAAATGTTTTCAGCATATAAACTGCCGGATATAGAACAATGGGGCCATGCACGAATAAGCTTTGAAAAGGCCTGCTTTCGTATATGGTGTTTCCTTTGTTTGGGTTTATACGAGTAAAAGCGCATGGAGATAATACGTTGCAATGGAATAAGAAACACTTTTTGATTGTGGTGTTGGCGATCTGTGCAGGGCTTTGCTCCCTGGCGGACGAAGGTGCTGGCCCGGCACCGGGAGATAAGCCGAATCGCGGACTCATTACGGTTAGCCCATTGTTTGGGTGGAACCAAAATAAAATAAGTGTGAGGGGTGATCGCGGTCAAGTCGCCGAGGCGACAGACACGGCACCTGAATACGGACTATTTCTACTTCTCGCTCACAAAAATCTAGTCTTGACCGATTTTGCCTTTTTTACCGATGTGAACAATACAGATGTTTCGGGAAATCTTATCTTTGCCAACCTGTACGGCGATCGCAAAAAAGTTCTTACCTGGAATATAGGGGCGGGCCATCTTTATCATAAAATTAAACCCGAGAATGAGAATATTACGGTCCATGTACCCATGGTCAAAGCCGGCCCGTATTTCTATTTTAAAAATTTAAATCTTACGCTGAATCCTTATGTCGGCTACGCTTGGGAGCGTGTGGAAACACAACGGGCTAATGTGGACAACGAATCGTATTTGTACGGCCTGACGGTCGGCTGGCGCTGGCGCATGCTGGGAGCCTCGGTAAAGTACTATTACCAGGATAGCCGTGAGACTGATAACGACTATCAGACGGTCCGCGCCCGGATGCACTGTATGTTCAACAATCATTGGGGTGCGGTCATCCGCTTCGATTACATGGAGCACATTACTTCGGACGATACCTCGGTCCTGTTCGGCCCCGTGTATATTTTCTGACATCGCGGCCTTCAGCCGCTCATCCACCTCAGCGGGGCAGGATTCCGATTTACCACACTCTATCTGGCCGTCCGCTACTCTCTGAACGGCGGCGCGGCCCGTAAACCCATCCTCTTCCTCGGTAAGAACCGAGTCACTTTAAATAAACCGGACAACCCCTACTTCTCTGGATGATCCCACGGAGGAAACAGTGCAGATTTAAAAATGATTCTGTCACCCTTCTTCCTTTTCCTCCTCATATGCGTCTATTGGCGTTTATGTGCGGTTCAATAAGAAAGATTTTCCAACCGTATATGAACCTGTCTGCGTGCGGCACGCACAGGCAGGCGTATATG
>CAYXEW010000010.1:0-43071 GCA_964464115.1 uncultured Verrucomicrobiota bacterium | reverse complement strand
CGGCACGCTGAGCGGCTGATGCGCGACTGATCTGCTCCACCCAAAGCGTATTAATGCCGCGATGCGAATCGAAGCGGGAAATGCGGGCAAGGCCTGAATCAACCACCAGCGTCACTCCGTCGATCGTAATGGATGCCTCGGCCACATTCGTTGCCACAATAACTTTTCGCTGATCATACGTGCTGACGGCCGCATCCTGATCTTTTATGGCAAGTTCACCATGCAACGGGAGCACGATAAAACCCCGAGCCTCGGGCAAATGTGAAATTTCTTCGATGGTCCTGCGTATTTCATAGGCTCCCGGCATAAAAACCAGTACATCACCATCTGTCTTTGAGACAAACCTGCTGAACGCCTCCGCGGCCTTTTCCCACACGGGCTTTTCAAAGCGCCCAATCGCACCGGAGCAGTAGCTGATATCAACGGGGTGCATACGCCCTTCAGATTCTATCAGGCCGCAGGGAGCCATATACTGTTCGAGATGGCGGGTGTCCAGAGTCGCCGACATCACGATTATCCGCAGGTCGGGCCGCTTCCCCCGCTGCAACTGCATAAGCCGCGCCAACAGGATATCACTGTAGACGTGCCGTTCATGAAATTCATCCAGAACGACCGTCGATATGCCGGACAGATCCGGATTACCCAACAACTGCCGCAACAGAATTCCTTCTGTCATATAACAGATTTGTGTAGCTCTACTGACATGCTTTTCAACGCGCGTCTGGTAGCCCACCAGCTCACCTAGCGAGCCCCCCACTTCCTCCGCGACTCTGCGTGCCAGCAGGCGGGCGGGAAGGCGCCGGGGCTGGAGAACGGCTATCTTGTCATCATTGTGCAAACCGGCGTTATAGATCATTTGAGGAATCTGTGTAGATTTTCCCGACCCGGTTGGCGCCTTGATTAAGAGCCTAGAATGAAGATCCAATTGTTCAAGCAACTCGTCTTTAATATCGTATATGGGTAACTTCATAAAGGCACATTCCATTCCATACGTCTGGCCAATCGTGTCCCATGCGTCCAGAAGTGCAGCCGAGCGTCTGTAAGCCGCCGTTATAAAGACCGAGCAGCGATATAAGCACAAGGCTTAAACGGGACGGCTATCGCGGCGACAACATACGTCTTTTATTGAAATCAACTTACAGAATGAATAGATTCTCCGTTATGACATCGCCATTTCAAGACATAAGTAAAGATCGTTTACTTTTTGAGAGCAAATACACAAAAGCCTTTTACGATGCCTATCCCGTTTCGGAGGGCCACGCGCTCGTTGTTCCCAAACGGGCCGTCGCCGGTCTCTTTGAATTATCCGAAACTGCCTATCATGACGTATGGATAGCCGTGAAAGAGGTGCGCAACATGCTGCATCAGGCGTATCATCCGGACGGCTTCAACATCGGCATTAACGATGGGGCGGCGGCGGGGCAGACCATTGTGCATACCCACATCCATATCATTCCCCGTTACACGGGTGACAGCTCCGACCCCCGCGGCGGCATCCGACAAATTTTCCCTGACAAAGCAAGGTACTGGGCGTGACACTGGCAATTTGACCGACGGTTTTCCGCTCGCGGCATTCGGGATCATTTCCGACTACCCCCCCAATCGGAAAACGGTATATGGATACAGATAACCGTATATCTTGTTTTTTCGGGTCTTCCGCAGAATCTGTGGGTCAAGAGATGCGCCTGTGCCCTTGATCATGCAAGGGAGATAGGTGTGTACGAGTAGGTGTACGAGTACGTTATTTGTGATCCTGACCTGTTATCGTTCTTCCAAACTTCATTCCCACACCACAAGCATTCGCACGACATCGGCGAGGACACCCTCAGGTCTTCTGTGGGCCCATCATCGAATCCCGCACTCTTACACCTACTCTTACACCCCCAATCTATGCCCAGAAAATCTCGCTACGAGATATTTCCGGTCCTTCGATCCGCTATTTTTCAACATTTTCAGCAAAGTACAAGACATCCTGCAATCCGCAGAATCTGCGGGTCAACAGATGTGCCTGTGCCTTTGATCGTGCAAGGGAGATAGGTGTGTACGAGTAGGTGTACGAGTACGTTATTTGCGATCCTGACCTGTTATCGTTCTTCCAAACTTCATTCCCACACCACAAGCATTCGCACGACATCGGCGAGGACACCCTCAGGTCTTCTGTGGGCCCATCATCGAATCCCGCACTCTTACACCTACTCTTACACCCCCAATCTATGCCCAGAAAATCTCCCTACGAGATATTTTTAGCCGTCATAACACTAAAATATGAAAAAAATTATAACATGAAATTACTCGATCTGCCAGACCTGATCAAACCTACAGATTCTGAGGAAGACCCGTTTTTTTGCAGGACGAGGAAACCTTGGCAACGGCGGAGGCTGCACTCGTTTCTAAAGACATCAGGAAGTCGGGGTGGCGACTTTCTATTCTTTCAGCCAGCTTTACAGCTATGCCTTTACGTACAACCTCTTCACAGATCTTTTTGGTCGCTGGCGGGTGCTCAGCCGTCATCAATCTCTGTGATGAAGATATAATCCACCGCAGTCTGACCGGGCTGCCATGGTTTCAGCTCTTCCTCTTCCCATATATAGGGCTGATACCTGCGCTCTTTCAACCAGGCAAACAGCCGCCCTGTCACCGTTGACTCATCGGCCGGATCATCGCCGGATTCGATCAGCAGCGTCGGACGGTCACGCGCTATCAGTTTTTCGCCGCCGCGCAGCACTTCCCATTCATGACCCTCTGCATCAATTTTGACAAAACCCACCGATTCATATGACAGGCAGGCACCATCCAGTGTTCTTTTTTCAACCCGCACAGCCCGCTCTTCACCTGCATCTTCTTCCTTTTCCAGCAAGTGTGATTCGTACAGGTTCTCGCCCCCGGCGGCATATTGAGGTATACCCATCAGAGCGGTTCCCTCTTCCGCAGAGAGGGCCACATTAAAGGCGTTTACATTCTCCAACTGCAAAGTCCGCATATTGTGCTGCAGGATTTGAAAGGTCTCACGGACCGGCTCATAACTCAGCACATGGCCTGTTTCCCCCACTTGCCTGGAAAGCAACATAGAGACATACCCTATGTTGGCCCCGACATCCACAACTGTGGCGCCGGGCTTGATGGCGCGCCTGATAAAGCCCGTGTAGGGCCACTGTTCCTCCCGAAACCCTCTGAGCACATGCGGATACCAGACTTTTTTAAAAGCCAGCCGCCATTGATCCGGCAGCCCGTAAAAGATTTTTTTGAGAAAAGTTTTCATGAAGTGATGATTGCCACAAAAAAAACGAAAAGTCACAAAATTTATGGTGTTGTTATTGCGCATGGCTCTTGGTTTGTCAGAGGGCTAACCCGTTTCCAACTGACGACCGCTCACCGAGCACTAAAAGCCCAACACCAGGCACCCAGCATTAAGAGATTCCCTATTCCACAACTTCCAGCATCTCAGCATCTATTTCCACTGACGCCGCCTGCTGGATGATATCAATATTCAGAATCACCCGTGTTTTGTTTTTCAACCGCTCGACCACTCCTTCCAACCCTTGGAACGGTCCCGATAGAACGGTCACCCGCAGACCTTTTTTCATTGCAGGGCCGACGTCAATATCCGCAGACTGCTGTAAAACCCTGTACACCTGGCGCAACTGATGAGTAAAGTCCTCCTGTTCCGGCACATCTATTACTGCTGCCACCGATGTGCACTGCCTCAAAAACTGACGCTCATCAGCACTCAGATGGAAAAAGACATAACTGGGAAACAAAGGCAGCCACGACTCGCGTTTACGTGCGCCATAACGGCGGCGGCGGCGATGCAAGGGAAGATAAGCATGCATGTTGCGCTCTTTCTGGCACAGCTTGACCAGCTTTTTTTCAGTGCGCGGGCGGGTATGAACAACATGCCACTTACGCACCTCGTCGGCGTCGGGTATGGCCCCGGCCACCTCATCATCACAGAGCACTTCATCCCGTTCAGAACACACTTCTCCGGGAGCATCATCGTTCATGATTACGATGACTCCTGCTCACTGTACTGCACCCCTATCAACACGGTCTTGGCTGTCCGCAACAGAATGCTGAGATCAAAAGACAGACTCATGTGCTTGATATAGTACAGCTCATACTGCAATTTGCGTCTTGTTGCGTCGATGCTGGAGGCATAGGGAAATTTAATCTGGGCCCAGCCCGTTACACCCGGCGGAACAAACAATCGCTCTTCATAAAACGGTATGGATTCGCTCAGTGTTTTCAGAAACTCAGGGCGTTCAGGGCGGGGACCCACCAGACTCATCTCCCCCTTCAGTACGTTGAAGAGCTGAGGTATTTCATCGATGCGCCATTTACGCAGATAGTTACCCACCCGTGTAATACGGGCATCTTGTGCCTTCGCCCAAACCGCACCGGACTGCTTCTCCGCATCGCGCTTCATGGTGCGCAGTTTCATTAATTCATAGGGGTGGCCATTACAGCCCATTCTTTTCTGACGGAAGAAGACAGGGCCGCGGGTATCCAGTTTGATCGCTATCGCCGCCAACAGCAGGATGGGTGAGCTGAGGATAACACCGATCAGGCTGACCGTGAAATCCATAATGCGTTTTACTTTTCGGATGTGAATACGCGAGCTGTTCATCGCGGCATGCATCAGCCATTCGTCATCGATGTGATCGATGTCGATTTCCTGGGCAATTTCCTCTTTGAGACCCACATAATCCATGATGTGAATGCCGGAATAGCGAATGGGGCGAAGATGTTTTAACAGCCCTTTCTCTGTTTCTCGAGAAGTTGCCATAATGAGACATTCTATATCATAGACCGCCGACAACTCCTTCAGTTTATCGATGAAGCCCAATACGGGGTATCCGTGCATAAACTCACCGGGGTGGTTGTCTGCAACGGATACGATGCCAAATACTTTATAGTCAAAAAAATCATGTTTTTTCAGGAGATCTATGACGTCCTGCACTTCCGGATCCTCGCCTACGATCAGGGTATTGCGTGCGAGAAAACCGCGGCCGACGCCCAGTTTATAAATGTAGCGGACGGAGCCAAAACCCAGGAATATGAAAAAGCTGGACATCAGCAGTATGCCTCGCCCGACCACCGACAAGTCGGCGATGTAGTAAAGCGAAATAATAACACACAGAGATAAGACCACGGATACAAAGGAAAGCCCGAAAACCGTGCGGTTGCCCGTCAGCGTGTCCCGCTCATACATACCGGCGGCAAACAGTACTAGGACATAGATAACGGCCGCCATGGCCAGCCAACCCCATTGATCACTGACGTATTCCAGTCCATCCACTAGTGAAAGTCGCAATATCGATGCGCCCAGAATGGACAGACTTATGCACAGCATGTCAGACAGAAAAAGAATGACCCGCCTGGAGGATATGCGAGATGACTTGGCAAAAATCATAGCCTACCTTATTCAATACTATTCGTGATCGGCTTCGTAATAGTAATTATAGCCGTAGTACGAGGAATAATGGTAGCCGATCCTGGAAAACTCAAGGTTATTCAGCGCGCAACCAACCATGTTGGCACCGCGTTCTACAAGTGTTTTCACCGACATACTGGCCAATTTCTGAGAGGTGTGCCCAGCCCAAACAACAAAGATCACGCCATCGGCCATCGATGCCAGAATGCTGGCTTCGGATGTAGCCATCACCGGCGGGCAGTCAAACAGAATGCGGTCATACCGCGAGGATACGTAATCAATGAACGTCTTGCGCTCGGCTTTCAAAATCACTTCTGCCGGATTGGTCGGATAGGGGCCGGCAGCCACAATATCCAGGTTTGGAATACCGGTGTGCTGAATGACCGCCTCGGGCTTCGCCTTTCCAGTCAGCACATCGGCAAACCCCAGGCGCGCATCCGCCCCGAAGAATTTGTGTACGCCTCCCCTGCGCAAATCGGCATCCACCAGCAGAATGCGTTCACCCGCCTGGGCCAGAGTTACACCCATGTTCATACAGGTCGTCGTTTTACCCTCTTTGGGAACAGCTGATGTAATGGCCAAGGTCTTATATGGAAAACTTTTTTCTGTCAGCATAAATGCTGAACGGAAGTTGCGGTAGGCTTCGGCCAGCCCGCTCTTCTGGTCAATATTAGACAGCAAATGTGTGCGCAGATCGCGGTCATCCCACTTTGCAGAAGGTATGACCCCCAAGAAACGCAGCCCCAGCTTCAAACTGACGTCATCCGGATATTTGAGTGAATCATCGATATACTCGAGCCCGAAGACGAGACCCAGTCCTATGCCAATGCCTACCAGCGCGGCCATAAACAGGCTTTGAATTTTTCGCGGCTGAATAGGACCCATGGCCGGTTCGGCACGCTCCATTATCTTAACGGATTCCGGCTCAATGCCGACTGATATATCCACTTCCTTAAGCCGGTTGAAAATCAGATCATACAGCTCCTGGAGGCGGTCACGCTGCCGCACAATACTGTTGTATTCCTGCTGTTTTTTATTCACCTCAATGGCCTGTTCTTCCCATGACTGCTCCACACGCTTAATGGACTCCTCTTTGATGCGGTAGGCCTCTAGTTGGGAATAGTACTGCTTCATGGCATATTCAACCTCGAGCCCCATCATCTGGTTGACTTCTTCCAATTCTCTCAATGTCTCCTGGATATAGGGGTGGGCTTCGCGATATTTTTTCCGCGCCCTTTCGAGCTTCATGTTCAACATATCCTGCTTCTTTTGCAACGTTTTCCAGCCGGAGCGTTCGACCACGCCATATTCCATGAGACCTTCGGGGGCCGCTACCAGTGCGTCTTCCCCTCCCGTGTTCAGCAACTCCGTCGTAATGGGCGATGAAAGTGCCAAGGGATCAAGAGCATTGAGGATGACATCATCGGTCGCCCGCCCCAAAAACGGCTGTTGAACCTCCAGCAACATCCGATCTTTTTTAATCTGTGCCGACTGAGCGGTCAACCCAGACAGAATGTCAGCCGCAATGTTGCCGCGATTATTAATGGCCACCACACTGTTTTCCCTGGCAAAGGATACCAGCGTCTGTTCGGCCTTCTGCAGTTCGCGGTGGAGCCTGTCCGCCTGCTCGCTCAAGCTCGTCACCGTTGCCTGCGAGGTATCCCGCCGCTGTTCAGCTTTGAATACGAGATATTCATCAACCAGTGCATTGGCATAGTCGGCGCCTGTTTCCGGATCATAACTGTCCACCTGCACCACCATAAAGGCCGTATCCTTGATCGGAAAAACGGCAACCGAAATGATGCTCGATGCAATCTCGGCGGACGGGCGCAGCATGCGCTCACGGGCTCGTTTGATAAGCATTTTGCTGTTGATGATGCGCTGCTGAGTGCCCACATAATCTCCGAGGGGTTCGCTTTCCCGCTCCCGCAAACTTGAAGGCAGAGGTAACCCTTTGCTCATTAACAGTACGGACTGACTCCGATAGCGGGGCACCTGTTTGACCAGTGAAACGACCGTCACGCTGACCGATATGGCAAAGCAGATCGCAACCAGCCAAATGCGCTTCACGATGACATGAAAATAATGTTTGATATCAAAGATGTCAAAACTCTTGCTTGCCGCGGCGGGGGGCGGAGCTGATGGCGCGGAACGTTCCGGCGGCGTTGGGGCTGACAGTATTTGCTTCATATTTAGAATCCGAGAACCTTTTCGGGAATTTGCAGCACATCCCCGTCCATCAGGGGCACATCTCCTTCAAAATTACCCGTCTTCAGCATATCCGCCACATCAATGGTCAAGGTCTGCTTACTCCCGGTGATATCCACCCTGATAATTTTCACTTTGGACAAGTTGGCAAATTTAGTGGTTCTAATATCGCTGAGCAAAAATCGGGCCAGCGAGGCTTCGTTATTCATTGGCAGGACTCTTGAGCCGGGATTCTCCACAGCCCCAAGCACATAGACCATGCCTCTGCTCACCTGATCAGCAGACGGTACGAAGAAAATATCGTTCGGCTCGATTTTGATGTTGTGCCGCATGTCCGCCATACCGACCAGCAACGAGAGATCAATGTGAATCGATTCATATTTATCATCGCCCTTCGGACGAAGAATTTTACACGAATCCCATTTAGCCTCCAGCGTCACACCGCCGATTTTGCTCAACATTCTGACTACATCAAGATTTTCGGTGTAGGGGTGAAACCCGGGTTTCCCCACGCGCCCCAGGGCCAGAAACTCGCGGCGGCCGCTACCGCCCTCGCCCATACTGGGCACATACACGATATCGCGGGGACGCAAGAACTGATCCTGACTGAAGTCCAGCTTTTCAAACATAGTCTGCACATCAATAGTCAATACCTGGCGGGAAACGCCCCCGTCCGTCTTCCATCGGAGAATACGGACCTCGGTGCCGGCAGCCTCACTATTCATCCCTCCACAGAGGGAAATAACCTCCATGAGTGTCAGGATCTGACCACCTATGAAAGGAATGGCCTGAGGATCGTTGACAGCGCCCAACACCAGAATCTGACCCTGCACAAAGTCGGATATACTGACCGAGACTGTTGCTTTCTTGAAATAACTGGATTCCAGGAGCTGCTTAATTTTGCGCTCCGCTTCACGCGTTGTCAATTCGGCAATCTCTACCCGGCCCAACATGGCAAAATCAATTGTTCCATCGCCGGCGACGGGGTAGATGGCTTTCAGATCCGTCTGCTCCTGAACGTCTATTTGAAGGCGGTCCCCGGCTATGATTTGGCGAGACGACGCTTCGCCGTAGAGCAATGATGTGCCACATAAAAATGCGACACATACGGGAACTAGTTTTAAAAACCTCTGATTCATAAACAAGGTCACATTCATTCTAATCAAAACTTGTAGAGATAGCTAAGCGTTATACGATGCTCATCGAGGTGCTCATCTTCCAGATCAGACTTTTCATAATCGTAGGTATATTCCAAGCTCCTGCTTAAACGGCGGGTCAGTTGGCGGGTATGATTGACCGTCACCAGATACGTCCATCTTTTCTCTTTAGGTGAGCTTTTATCGAGCGGCTCATTGAGCTCATAACTCACACCGAAACCTGCATCAAGGCCGAAAATAAACACATCTGAGAAATTCAAGTTGTAATCGATGGTTGTATTGTCCGTATCGACAGAAGAACCCAGCGTTTCAACCGGTTCGCGTTCGGCAGAAAGCGTGTGGGATGCATATGCTGAAAGGATGTGCTCCACCTTGGCCGCATAAGTGAAGGAGATATCTTCCTGCTCTTCCGTCTCTTCATAGGAATACTCAGCACTGAACCCAGCGTTGAGCCGTTCTGTCAAAGACCACTCATCCGAAGCGGATAAGGTGTGAACGGGCTCCCACTCGCCATCTTCTTCATCTGTGTCTTCTTTTTCCAGGGCCAGTGAATACGTCAGGGATGGCCGCTGAATAATGGTCAGCAGCCAGTCAATGGCCAACGTTTCTGTGGTTAGCCACTCTGCCTCTTCGTCGAGATTAACCACTTCCGTCTTCGTCCGTTCCACATCATATGCAAAACCCAGATTTCGAAGGGCCTGCCAGTAGAACCCGTAAGAAACCGTTGTCTCATCCTGGTCGGCATCCTGAAAATCCTCGTCTTCATGGCGTTCTGATGTTACATTGTATTCAGTGTATGCTGACAGAGCCCTCCAATCCCATAGAGCGCGCACAGCATATTCCGTGTCATCTCTGACATCACGTTTTTTTCGGCTGACCGGATCAAATACTATTTCGTCATCGGCCGACTCTGAGTTTCGCTCATAGCTATACTGAGCTTCAAGCCTGAGGGCCCTCAAGTCAGTGACAGACAGAACGCTAAAGCGCCCAAACGGATTTTCCGAATTGTTCAGGTCAGAACGATTTAGATGTTCCTCGATGGCAATTCCCGTGGAAATAGACAACTCCGTATTGGGGTTCACCTCCGCTACCGCATTCAGATCCAGAGACCAGACAAAATAGAAATCCTCTCTATCTGCAGTGGCTTCAGATTCCTTTTCGCCCTCCACATTGGTCGTATAAACGGCCTCGACCCCTGAATCCGCAGCAAAATCGAAAGGACCCAGCCTTAAGAATTGGGCTGACACAACGGGAATTCCTAGACTACAACTCACAATGAAAGCGACGAATAGCCGGGTAAACGGGTATGAGTTCTGTCTTCCTCGCCAGCTATTCATGAAAGGTAACATATCGCAATTCTCCCGGCCTGATCGCACCGATAAAAGCGTCTACTTTAAAAAGGAGGCTACAAACAGCAATTATTGCTGTTTTTCACCTATGTACTCTTCAACGGGCACTTCATCTCCGGAAGTGCCGGCAAAATCACCGGGTTTGCCCCACTGAACCACTTTGCCGTTTTCGAAGTATACCCAGACGGTCTGGGGGTCGATGCTCAGCACCGGAGAGTCATACTGCCAAACCTCGGTCCACTCATCATTCGAATATAATTTTGCGGCGCGGATAGAGGAGGGCTCGCCCATTTCCCCAACCACGGCCTCGGGATTCATCCCCAGCTTTAAAGCAGCCGTTTTTCCCGACGGATTGGCACAACCTGCCACAACTAGAACGCTAAGCATTGCCATACATATGAACCATTTCATTTAGCTTGTCTCCTTAACTTTATCGTTAATTAAATTTACACTGACGGCTACCTCTATAAACGAATCAGGTGTATAATAAAAGTTAGAAATTGATTATTGTTCACTATGTACTTGTTCGAATGAACGAAATCGCTTATGGTATTGGGCGTGGTAGTATGAATAAGATCAGCCAGAAATGGAGCATATTATGAAGGCACGTCATTTTTTTATCAGGTCTGTCGTTTTGTTGTGTGTAACAGCTTTTGTGACGGGCTCAGTCTCGGGCATTTCCAAGGCCGTCCGGCTCTCGGGTATCGGTTTGAATATGCGCCAGAATATTCGTTACCTAGTCGAAAATGGTGAAACGGTCGGTGAAACGGCCGCCACCGAGGCCCTCGCTGCCGGGTATCTGGAATCAATTTTCGGCGAAAACCAGCAGCTAGTGGACCGCCTTAAAAACCTGGTCCATGAAGGGCTTTCCGAAGCCCCCTCACTGAATCTCGGCCAAGTGGCAGCCATGATGGTCACCTACCGGCTAAGTGATGAGCGCCAAGTGAGCAATGTCTGCGCCTACGTCATGGGCTCTTTTCCCGAAGGTCGCAGGAAAGTGGCCATGCACCGTGACGGCTACTTCCAGCAGTTTGTTGACAACCAGCTCTGGAACCTGGGCAATACGGCCATCAGCTTTATGGGTCGGGACATGGTGCTGTTTGCAGATGAGGCTGTCGTCGAAGAACAACAGGCTATCATGGAATCGGTTTTTTCGGGCGAAATTGAAAAACTGGTAGAAAATATATCTCCTCCCATGTATTTTTCCCTGGTGTTTCCCGACCCGCACCGTGTGCTCCCCCCCCAGCTCAGAAATCACGTACAGGCGATCGTGGTTAAAGGCATGATGTCTCCATATGAGGGTCGGCTGGATGTCATCCTGTTGACGCCTTCCCCGCGTTCTTCCAGTTATGTGCTGGCGGCTATCGACGATATGAAACGCGTTACTGAGTATTCGCTGAAAACGAAATGGAAAGGCGTTATAGTCGAGACGGCCTGGGGTGAACACATGGAAAACTGGTGGGCTTATGAAGCATTAAACGCATCTCAAAGTGCCGTTCTGGAAAAAGAGTACAATATTGTCCGCATTAAATCAGAATTTGAGCGCAAGATGGTAAACGTCATTCTAAAAGGCGTTGAGAGAATGGGTCGCGATGTCGCTCAGATCCGAGCCAGTAAAGATTACAAGCTGGATCCGCGTTTAGTACAGGCGCGCTTGCGTGGACAACGCAGAGGCCTTTACTGGAGCGATGCTCACGCGAGTGGCCCGGACTGGCCTATCGGCCCCGCCGAAGATTAAGCTGAAACGGACGACCCTAAAAACAAACAGGGAATCCTGACAGGCATCCGGAACAGTTGTACAGTCTCCTCACAACCTTCTAATAATGGAAATCTTTACTTTACTATCCTTTTTTTACCATTATCCTCTGCGTACATGATCTTACCGTTTATAAATCAACAGTATTATACAGATGATTCAGAAACCAAAAATCAGTAGTTTGATGCAGCGGTTTTTATTGGCGGGCGGCGTTATGATAAGTTGCTGCGTGGCACATGCGGCGGAATATGAAACGCGCCAGATTGCCGAAATTGACCTCATTAACAAGCGACCGGACATTAGTGAGAACGGCAAAGTCACGTGGTTTTCGTTTTCAACAATGACAAATAGCCGCCGTACAGCTCAGGGGATCATCAAAGTCTACGAGAACGGAGCGATCACGGATCTCAAAATAGATCTGCAGGATGATTCGGCCGTCAGCATGAAGCCTTTTATAAAAGGCAATAGAATTGTATGGGTACACTCTTTTATTGGAGAGCGGAGCGAGCGGTACACCTTACAAGATCCACCCCCACTGGCCGCTACCAACCAGGTAGACGGCACCCCGCTGCTCATCGACAACAGTGAATCGCGCGGAAATGGTGATTCAGAAATTATATACTGGGATGGAAAGGATGATCCGATACGTTTGACTCATGACCTGCCCAATGATATTGCACCCAGCTGTTCCGAAACCCTCATTGCATGGCAGAAGGCGCGCGGATGGCCATTCGGTTGGGAAATTATGCTGTATGACGGAAACGAGACGATCCAGCTAACCACTAATTACTACTACGATATGGCCCCCAAGGTGCATGAAAATGAAGTGGTCTGGTATGGATGGGACGGCAATGACTACGAAATTTTTCATTACGATCACAGTACGAAGGCAATCTCCCAGATAACAGACAACCTGTACGATGATGTTGCACCGGTTGTACATAACGGCATGGTAGCATGGGAGGGTTATCCCACCGCTGAATCAGATATCTTTTTGTGGGATGGTGCTGAAATTAAGAAAATCAGCTTGAATGCCGAAGATGATCAAAAACCAGCTATTCACGACGGTGTTGTCGCGTGGCAGGGGTTTGACGGTAATGACTACGAAATTTACATGTACCAGAACGGCAAGACAATTAAGCTGACCAGTAATACGTACGATGATATGGAACCGCAAATAGCGGATGGAACCGTCTGCTGGGTCGGATACCATGACAACTGGGATGGTGAGATTTTTACGTGGGATAGTGAATCACTGCAAATGCTGACCGACAATGAGTACGATGACCTGTATCCCCGCACAGCTAACGGGAAAATTGTATGGCAGGCCAAAGAAGATGACTACACCTTTATCTTCCTTTCCACACCAAAAGAGGATTAAAGCGGTTATCACCTCTTAACCTATATTTGGCAGTTGAGACGTTTGCCGTAGATGCGAACCAGATACACCTCAATTAATCCACAACTGCCGGTCGAGGGTCCTGTATTGAATAGCTTCGGAGATGTGGCCGCACCCTATCGCTTCGGAAGCATCCATATCGGCAATTGTTCGGGCCACTTTTAAAATACGGGTATATGCGCGAGCGCTGAAATGCAGATCGGCAATCGCGTTTTTCAGCATGGCCTCAGCCTCATCCTCCATAGCGCAAATACGCATAATATCTTTTGCATGCATCTCGGCATTGCAGTTTATGCCCGGCTGGGATGCATAACGATCCCGCTGAAGGGCGCGCGCCTGTAGCACTCTCTTGCGAATAGCTGCCGAAGATTCGCCTTTTTCTTTCGAGGTGAGCTGATCATAGTGTAATGCTGGCACTTCAATATGAATATCGATACGGTCCAGCAAGGGGCCGGATATCTTACTTCGATAACGCTGAATCTGCAGCGGTGTGCAGCGGCACTCCCTTTTCGGATCCGTAAAATAACCGCATGGACAGGGATTCATGGCAGCCACCAGCATGAAACGACAGGGATACGTAACACTCACCGCCGCTCGGGAAATGGTGACCTTACCGTCTTCGAGTGGCTGTCGCATCACTTCGAGAACATTACGCCGGAATTCCGGAAGCTCATCCAGAAAAAGAACCCCCTGATGCGCAAGACTGGCTTGGCCTGGCTGTGGATTCGAACCACCTCCCAGCAGTCCCGCATCCGATATAGTATGATGCGGCATCTGAAAAGGGCGCCTAGCCACCAGCGGAGTAGACTCCGAAAGCGTTCCCGCAATACTGTGTATTTTGGTCACCTCCAGGGCTTCCTCGAGCTCCAGGGGCGGTAAAATGGAAGGAATGCGTTTAGCGAGCATAGATTTGCCGGTTCCCGGCGGCCCAATAGCCAGCAGATTGTGGCCGCCCGCTACTGCCACTTCAATGGCACGCTTGGCCCCTTCCTGGCCTTTTACGTCCTCAAAATCGTCAACGTAATGGCTGAGTGAGTTAAACAAGAGGTCCAGATCACTTTTAAGCGGCTCGATACACTTGTCTCCCCGAAGAAAGTCGACCGCATCCCGAAGCGTCGCGACGGGGTAAACCTCCATACCCTCAACCACAGCCGCCTCCGCCGCATTGGCCTCCGGCACAATGACGCCCCTCCGACCTTCTTTTTGAGCTCTCAAGGTGAGGGGCAGCACGCCCCTCACTTTGCGGACCTCCCCGCTCAGCGCCAACTCGCCGATCATCACGAATTGCTCCAGGCGTTCATCGGGAATGCCGTCGCTGGCGGCCACCATCCCCACCGCAATGGGCAGGTCATAACAAGGGCCTTCCTTCTTTACATCGGCCGGCGCGAGATTGACCGTATTCCTCCCGCGCGGAGGCATCAGGGCGGAATTCAGCAGGGCCGTGCCCACGCGGTCTTTGCTCTCTTTTACGGCGGCATCGGGCAAACCTACAATAATGGTGGCGGGATCACCGTTGCCACAATTCACCTCTATTTCTACCGGGTAGGCATCTACCCCCACAATGGCTCCTGAATACACCTTAGCTAACACGTCAACCCCCTCGCTGTATGACCTCTGATTTGGCCACTATTTGCCCCTTGAGCGACTCCGACAGGCCACCCCACTCTACAATATCGACATGGTATGGAAGATCCGATTCGGACAACGCATCCGTCAGCCCCGCGAGCGTTTTGATGTCCAGGCGTCGATTACTCATAACAACCAAATCAATATCGGAATAGCGCTTTGCGGCGCCGGTGACCCTGGAGCCGAATAGTCTGACCTCATACTGCGGAACCCACCTGGAAAGAAGTTTTCTCAATTCAACGAGATGCGCGGGCTTCAGATCAAGCATACAGTCAGCCCTTTAGGTTTTTCAGCAATACAGCGGCATCCTTCACAAACTGAACCGCAGTCCGGTATACAACTATTGCTTTTTGTTCATCGTACGTGTGAGAAGTAATATTCCGTGCGGCCCGGTACTCAAACCAAGGCTCCGGATGCTCGATATACCCCCTGACCGCCCCTTCTCTGATCAGGTCTCTATAGGGCAGCTGATCAATGAGAGACGGATTGGCGGCATCGCGCTCCAGCTTTCGTTTCAGCATCTTCCAACACAGTTCATAGGTGTATTCAAAACGCTGTATGACGGCATCACGCACAATATCATCGCCAAGGTCTTGAGCCGACTTGTCTAAAGCCATTCCCAGACTGTTTATTGCCTTCTCCAATGCTCCAAAATCAAGTGCCATTGTATCCATCCGTCCTATGCACTATGCTTAACAAAAAAGATTCATCTTGGAAATGCACTATTCCACATTAATTATGCGCTGCACAACAGGCGAATCAGGGAGAAGGCAAATGATGGTGCAAAAAGACTTTTCTTTCCTCTTCTGATGCCTTGTCCCACCAAAATTCAAGCATGCTTCCGGGATCGACTGCGGGCGGAAAGTCCATCGAAGGCGCGAGGGCTCGGATCACTTCACTGGTGGGCGAAAAGGAACTTGAAACAACCGGGCGGGCGGGTGCCTCCTCAACATCCACCGTCGCTCCAGGCATCGACGCGGCGGGTTTCTTTTTCCGCTCACGCTCCAGACCGGTTGACGTACGAACTACATGACCCGTTTGCACCAGCTTCAACTGAAACCGTTCGGCCACACGCTCAGCTGCCGACAACGTGTCGGCAACGGCAACCGCCACTACGTAGCGCCCGCCCGCCTCGAGCTGCACTGAGATTTCCCGTACAGGTGATCGAACGGTTTCATGGTCATCTTCCCCGACGGGAAAAATAACTGAGTAGCGCCCGGCTAACGTGTGCCGGCCCGGGAGCAGCTGAAGCTCATGCTGCTCGTTAAATTTGAAGATATCGAGCAGCCTGAAATCGCTCTCGTCGACATCCACGATTTCCACTTCCGACGGAACCAGGACCGTCGCCACTTCGTATGGCGGACGTTCCGGCCCGTCATAGAAACGGTGCACGCGACTGCTGGGCGCGACGCACCCGGCAGCAGCTAGCATGAACAACAGTCCGAGGCTCAAGAAACCTTTCAAATCGCCCTCTTCTCCATACGTTTTACTGCAACGCTTAATACCGGTAATGCTCGGGCTTGAAGGGGCCTTCCCGGGAAAGGCCGAGATATTGAGCCTGAGCCCGCGTCAGTGTATCGAGCTGCACACCCAGCTTTCCGAGATGCAGACGAGCCACTTCTTCATCCAGCTTTTTGGGCAGGGTATATACGCCGACCGGATACTGATCTGTTTTTGTGTACAGCTCAATCTGAGCCAGCACCTGGTTGGTAAAGCTGTTGGACATGACAAAACTGGGATGACCTGTGGCACAACCGAGATTGACCAACCTTCCTTCGGCCAGCATGATAATGCAATTACCTTTCGGGAAGGTAATCTTATCTACCTGGGGTTTGATGTTCTCCCATTTGTATTTGCGCAGCTTCTCCACCTGTATTTCACTGTCAAAATGACCGATATTGCAGACAATCGACTGATCCTTCATCTTTTTCATATGCCGCTCTGTGATCACATCGCAACAGCCCGTCGTCGTCACAAAAATATCACCCTCTTCACAGGCCTGGTCCATGGTCATGATTTCATATCCCTCCATCGCGGCCTGCAGGGCGCAAATCGGATCGATTTCCGTTACGATCACTCGGGCACCCTGCCCTTTCAGAGACTGACAGCAACCCTTGCCCACATCGCCGTAACCGGCCACAACGGCAACCTTACCCGAAATCATCACATCGGTAGCGCGCATAATGCCGTCTACCAGTGAATGACGACAACCGTACAGATTGTCAAATTTAGATTTGGTCACCGCATCATTCACATTGATGGCCGGGAACAACAGCTCCTTTTTTTCAAACATCTGGTACAGGCGGTGCACACCCGTCGTCGTCTCTTCACTGACGCCCAGAATATTTTCAGCCAGGCGGGTAAAACGGCCGGGATCTTTTTTCAGGGCTTTTTTGAGCTGTGCGTAGAGAACGGCCTCTTCAGGGCTGCCCGGTTTCTTGTCCAGTATGGATGGGTCGCGCTCGGCCTTGTAACCGAGGTGGACAAACAGGGTGGCATCACCGCCGTCATCCAGAATCAAGTTGGGCATTTCATTACGGCCCCAATCGAGTATCCTGTCTGTAAAGGTCCAGTATTCCTCGAGGCTTTCCCCCTTGAACGCAAATACGGGTGTTCCCCCGGCCGCCACTGCGGCGGCGGCATGATCCTGTGTGGAATAAATATTACAACTGGCCCAGCGTACCTTCGCACCCAGCGCTTCCAGAGTTTCGATCAACATGGCCGTTTGGATCGTCATGTGCAGGGAACCCGCAATCCGCGCCCCCTTCAAAGGTTTCTCTTTGCCATACTGTTCACGCAGGGCCATCAGTCCCGGCATTTCCTTCTCCGCCAACACCATTTCGCGACGGCCATAAGCGGCCTCTCCGATGTCTCTTACCACATAGTCCTGTTGCTTTTTTATTTTCTTTGCTGCCATGGTTTTGTTCCTTCCATTCATCTATTGTTTAGTTCCTGCATATATTAACGTATGGAGATGAGGCATAGCCCCCTCTCTTCTACTGAAATAGACCGGCTCCACTGAAGCCTGCATGCTCCACTTTCGAATTTCATCTTCACCAAAGCCCAGCCACTGATCGGCCAGCTCTTCACGTACCCACTCGTGCTGATGACTTACCAGATCCATTATGATTAGCATGCCTCCGGGCTTTATGATGCGGGCCGCTTCAGCCACCGCCCGTTCCGGTAAATTGGCATGATGCAGGCATTGACTTAAAAATGCCGCGTCTACGACTTCGCTCGCGAGTGGAATATCTTCCATATCTCCCTCGACGCCTTCCAGCCGGTCCGCCAATCCCTTCAACCTGGCTTGCTCGCGTACCACTCTAATCATCTGACTGGAGTGATCAATAGCGTACACCTTTTTGGCAAAAGCCGCCAGGCTGAGCGATAACTGACCTTCACCGCTGCCGATATCGGCAATGACTCTTCCATTAAACCCCGCGCACAGCCCCGCCGCCAAGACCTGCCACCCACCGCCCGGTTCCGTCAGTTGGCTATACGTGCCCGCCACTTTGTCAAAAAACTCCCGGCTCTTCTTTTTTCTACGCTTCAGCGCCTGATCGACGCCGTGCCTATCGCGCTCGGCTAAATCCAGTTGATTGAGCTGACTCTTCATCACGGCGGCAAAAGCTGTATCAGACAGGGCCGGACCCGTATGGTAATAAACATACGTCCCGTCACGCCGGAAATCGACTAATCCATTGTCCCGTAAAGCCTTTAAATGACGACTTACGGTCGACTGGGGAAGCTCCAGCACTTCGACCATTTCGGCGACGGATAACTCCGCTATACCGACGACGTGCAGAATCCTGAGTCTCACCTCATCTGCCAGCGCTTTAAATACTCCAAGTACGTCATTCATTACATTATCCGTTATTCCGGATTAATGAATATCATTTTTACTCATTTTTCAAGTTCTTAATGCTCACTTTCTGCGCGCGAACCCTTTTCGGATACGGCAGGTACGGCCTGAAATGCCTTCGATCGCACCGTACATTGGTTGCATTCCAGCAAGAAAGCGTAAACGTGAGCGAGCCTGAATTATACACGCGATACGTTTAGCGTAGATGCGAGGCACCGAAAGGTGACGCTGTAGTGACCTACTGCGCGCCTTTTGTAAAAATGGATGAGAATAAATTCCTTGATCAAAAATCCATATCCATCCCATACCCAAGAGGTACAATCATTCTCATCCATTTTTATGAATAGATCAGGCTAGGATGATACCGAAATAACTTGAAACCGTTTTGATGAAACGTCATTACAGTTTAAGCAATGCATCAGAGAGCATACAAGCTACCGTTCGTCTGGCCGGATCCGCCGCTGAATGTCGTGCTGGTGGAGCCGGAGATTCCGCCCAATACCGGCAATATTGCTCGTCTGTGCGCCGCTACGGGCAGCACCCTGCACTTGGTGGAACCGCTGGGCTTTCGCCTTACGAGTACCGCCATGAAGCGGGCCGGGCTCGACTACTGGGATAAAGTCAAGGTGGTACGGCACCCTCATCTGGAAAGCTGCATGGCGCAACTGAATCCGGGCCGGGCCTGGTTCTTCAGCACGGGGGGAAATAAATCCTACATAGAAACAGCCTTCCGGCCCGGTGACGCCCTGATATTCGGAAGCGAAAACCGCGGTTTACACGATGACATTCTGGCTCACTATGCCGGGCAGGTCCTCGGTATTCCCCAGGTCAACACGGCGGTGCGCTCCATTAACTTGTCCAATGCTGTGGCTATCGCCGTCTATGAGGCCCTGCGCCAAATCAACATCCTTCTTTCTTGAACACGATAGCAGGGGTAGTGTCCTACCTTTCCGGGAATTTACGAAATGGAAACAAACAACATTTAGTCGGAGGATGCGATGACGACAGGATTGGGTATTATTAATGACAAAGTTAAAGAGGAGAGCGCTTTTATCGCCGACCTCCGAGCAGAAATTGCCAAGGTTATTGTGGGACAGCAATATCTGGTCGACCGCCTGCTCCTCGGCTTGCTGGCCAACGGCCATATTCTGCTGGAAGGTGTTCCAGGTCTCGCTAAAACCCTTTCAGTCAAGACCTTGGCCGCGTGCCTCAATGCCGATTTTAGCCGTATTCAGTTTACGCCGGACCTGCTTCCTGCTGACCTCATAGGGACGCTGATTTACAATCCTAAAGAGGGCTCCTTCTCCACTAAAAAAGGCCCCGTCTTTGCCAATATCATCTTGGCGGATGAAATCAACCGCGCCCCCGCAAAAGTGCAGAGTGCACTACTGGAAGCCATGCAGGAAAAACAGGTCACGCTGGGCTCCGAAACATATGCCCTGCCGTCCCCCTTTCTGGTGCTGGCGACCGAAAACCCAATTGAGCAGGAGGGAACCTATCCGCTGCCGGAAGCCCAAGTGGACCGCTTCATGCTGAAACTCAACATTAGCTATCCCTCTCTCGATGAAGAAAAAAAAATTATGGAAGCCATGGGTAAAACGGATTCACACGTAGAGGTGCAGCCCGTTATTCAGCCTGCCGACGTCTTTAGGGCGCGTGCCGTTATCGATGACATTTATATGGATGAAAAGATTAAGGACTACATCCTGAGCATTATTTTTGCAACCCGGGAGCCGGAGAAATACCGCCTGGATATAAAGCCATACATTCGCTACGGGGCGTCGCCAAGGGCGACTATATACCTTTCCATTGCCGCCCGGGCCTACGCCTTTCTACAGGGGCGGGGTTATGTGACACCGCAGGACGTCAAGTCCATAGCGCCCGACATCATGCGGCACCGGGTGCTGATCACCTATGAGGCTGAAGCCGAGGAACTGACGGCTGAAATGATCGTAGATAATATTCTCAGCGAGCTGCCCGTGCCCTAGGAATTTGGATGGCCTTTAAGAACAAAGTAAAAACACAAAATTATCTGAATATAGTTTATGTTTTTTGCAGCATAAAAAAGTCAATTCGCATGATGCCATGATTCCGAACGAAATATTAAAGAAAGTCAGAAAAATACAGATTCGAACACGTCATATGGTAAATGATGTGTTTGCCGGGCAGTACCACTCTGTGTTCAAAGGCCAGGGCATGGAATTTCATGAAGTGCGCGAATATCAGCCGGGGGATGACATTCGCTCCATCGACTGGAACGTGACGGCGCGAACAGGGCACCCATTTATAAAGAAATTCACTGAAGAACGTGAAATGACGGTTATACTTCTCGTGGACATCAGCGCCTCACACCTCATCGGAAGCGATAAGGCTCTCAAAAAAGATGTGTTGGCCGAGATAGCTGCCGTATTGGCTTTTTCTGCCACGCAGAACAGTGACCGTGTGGGGCTGATCCTGTTTACGGATCATATTGAGCTGTATGTGCCGCCCGCAAAGGGGTTGAAGCATGTGCTCCGCATCATCAGGGAAGTGCTCTATTTCGAGCCGCGCGGAAGCCGCACGCGACTGGTGCCCGCCTTCGAGTTTCTGAACCGCGTGGCCACCCGCAAAACAACTTCCTTTATCCTGTCTGATTTTATTACCGATGAGGACTTTGATAAGGCCGTGATGATTACAGCCAAACGACACGATTTGACAGCCCTGCTGCTCCATGACCCCCTTGAAACATCATGGGTTGGCACCGGCATTATTCCGTGGAAAGACGCCGAGACCGGCGAGGTTTTCCTGATCGACACCTCTTCCCGAAAGGTTAGACAGGCCATCGCCTCCCAGTGGATACACGACCGCGAACATCTTTTGAAAAAACTTGGCCGGAGCGGCGTCGACACGATTGAGGTCTCCACTGGGGAGCCTTATGAGAAAGCTTTGATCAAGTTTTTCCGAATGAGGGAACGGAGGCGCAGGACATGAAGAGGCTATTACAGTCGGGCGCTCTGCTGGCGTGCGCGGCGATCCTGCTCGCGGGCTGCGACAACAACAATCGCGATGAGCACGCACATCCGATAACGACTTCGCTGTCGACAAACCGTGCTCACATTGGGGATATCGTTCATCTGACAATGAGGGTTGAGCATCCCGTAGATGGAAAGCTGTCTTTCTCCGGGCCGGAAGAAAACCCGGCGGTTCACATCCACAACCGCAAGGCACAGACGAAAGAAAAAACCGGTGACTTCGCTCAGACCGTGTATAACTATACTCTTTCTTCTATGGAGCTGGGTTCCCATGTTCTGATTGACGGCGACCTGATTATCAGTAACGGAAGCGGAACCGCACAAACGCACCCCATACCGCTCACCCTGCTGGAAGTGGTCAGTATTCTTTCCAATGAACAGATGACGGCAAAGGGAATTAAAGATCTGGAGGAGTGGCCTTCGACGATACCGCGCGCGCTCATCTGGGTGCCGATCCTGCTTCTTTTGGCGGCGGTAATTGGCCTGCTGGGTGCCAGACTGCTGAATAAGCCGCGCACTATTTTACACACAGCACCGGAACTGCCGGCTGACCGCATTGCCATGGCCGCATTGCGGCGGCTCAAAGAAAAAGGATATATCGAAGACGGACAGGCTGAAGCCTTTTATATAGAGATCTCATCCATCGTGCGGCATTACCTCGAAGCTCGCTACACGATCAAGGCTCCGGAACTGACAACAGAAGAATTTATCAGAGAGGCCTCCGAAAACAGCGCCCTGCAGGCGGAACATCGCCGGCTTATTGAGCGTTTTCTCGAACAGTCGGACCTCGTGAAGTTCGCCCGGTTTAAACCCCGCACACCGGAGATGGAAGCAGCCTTTTGTTCTGCTGAACAGATGGTCGCTGAAACCGGGACCTCCCTTCAGCGGGATAAGGCCGAGCCCATGCAGACGGGGGATGCCGTATGACCGTTAAGTATCCATGGATGCTTCTGCTCCTGTTGCTGATTCCGCTGTGCCTGTGGTTGCGCTATCATACGGCGCGCGGGGTTCAGGTGCTGTTCAGCAACCGGCAGGCCCTGTCCCGCCTGCCTCGCACATGGACCAGCGGCCTGTATTACCTGCGGCCCCTCCTGTTGGGACTGGCCCTGGCTATGCTGATTCTTACAGCCGCCCGCCCCCAGAAGGGTTTGGAAGAGCACCGCACGACAACAGAAGTGGTGGACATCGTCCTCCTTGTGGACCTTTCAACTTCCATGGAGGCCATCGATTTGTCAACGGCGGGCAATCAGATGAACCGCCTGGACGCCGCCAAAAAGGTCATTGCCGAATTTGTCGGACAGCGCCCGGCGGACCGAATAGGAATGGTTGGTTTCGCCGCTCTGCCTTATACGGTATCACCGCTCACACTCGATCACGGCTGGCTGTTGCAGCGCCTGGAAGGTCTGCAGACCGGCAGCCTCGAAGATGGTACTGCAATCGGTTCGGCCATTGCTTCAGCCGTAAACCGCCTGCGGGAAAGCGATGCAGAGAGCAGACTCATCATTCTGCTGACCGACGGTATGAATAACCGCGGCTCCATTACACCCGAAAATGCGGCCCAGGCCGCCAAGGCAATGGGTATTCGTATCTACACCGTGGGCGCCGGCAGTCGGGGCACCGCTCTATATCCCGTCACCACTCCCTTTGGCCAGAAAACCTTCACAAGGCGGCCCGTTGAAATCGACGAAGAAACGCTGAAGCGTATTGCCGACATTACGGGGGGGCGTTATTTCCGGGCTACCGATATGAATGAACTGGAACAGGTCTATAGCGAGATCGACAGCATGGAAAAAACCGAGATCGACATAGAGGCATACACTCAGTACGAAGAGCACTTTGCGCCGTTCTTACTGGTGGGGCTCGCAGCCCTGGTCATCGAAAAACTGCTTGCCTTCTCGCGATGGGGAGGGCTGGCGGCATGAGGTGGGAAAATCCGGATATACTGTGGTATCTGACTGGACTGCTGCCCCTGCTGGTTGTCCTTATCCTGCTTAGGCGACAGCGGCGCCGGCAACTGAGCCGCTTGGTGAACACCTCGCTGTGGAACGATGTGATGCCGGGCGCCGGGCGGCAATTCCTCTCAGGTCCGATGCTCGTCTTCACGCTGACGACCGCCCTGATGATCATCGCTCTGGCCAGGCCGCAGTGGGGTTTTCATTGGCGGGAAGTGAAGCGGAGAGGGTTGGATATCATGGTGGTAGTGGACACCTCAAAATCCATGTTGGCCGAGGACATCAAACCGAATCGTTTACAGCAGGCCAAGTGGGGCACCCAGGATCTGGTGAAACATTTGAACGGTGACCGCATTGGCCTGGTCGCCTTTGCGGGCACCGGCTTTTTGAGCTGCCCATTGACAACCGATTATGCCGCCTTTGCCATGACGCTGGATGACATCTATGCCGGCATCATTCCGCGCGGTGGCACGGCTGTTGCCGAGGCGCTGCAGACGGCCGCACGCGGCTTTGAGGAGAGCCCCGGTAAAGGCGACAAAGTGATCCTGCTGATTACAGATGGTGAGGATCATGATGGCCGTTTACAGGGCGTCGTCAATGATATGGGTGACAAAGAGATTCGCATTTTTGCCGTCGGGGTGGGCTCTCCGAATGGGGAATTAATACCCTACCGTGACGAAGAGGGCCGGCTGCAGTTTCTCAAAGACCGGGAAGGGCGCGTGATCAAGTCCTCGCTGAATGAAAAAATGCTGGTCGACATAGCGAGAAAAACAAAAGGCATGTATGTCCATGCGGTACCCGGTCAATTTGGTCTTAACAAAATTTACGAGGATGGTATTGCCGGCTTAAAAAAGGAAGAAATGGACAGCCGGATGGCCAAACAGTACGAAGAACGTTTTATGTGGTTTGCGGGGGCCGCACTGCTTTTACTGCTGCTGGAAACCGCTCGCACAGGATTTCAGCACCCCGCTTCGAAAAAGGGAGGGCGCCATGCGTAATGGTTTTATACTGCTGATGTTGTGGTTAACAGCAGCCGCTGTGTCGGCTGCCGGGGAAGACCATACGCAGTCGGCACAAAGGCTGATGAAAGAAGGCTTGAAGCACTATCGGCAGGGCGATTACAGCGAAGCCGAGAAGTTTTTCGCTGAAGCCGCCGAAGCGGCAAACGGCAAGCGCGAAGATCCGGCGGTCGCAGTCTACAATGCCGGCAACGCACGATTCATGAACAAACAGATGGAAGAAGCGGCCGAAGCATACGCGAACGCCCTCAGAAGCACGGATGAAACGCTGCAGAAAAAGACATTTTACAACCTCGGCACTACACGGCTCAGACAGGCCGGAAGCATGCTCGAAGAGGGAGATCTGAACGGAGCACAGCAAATAAATTCAAACGCCCTTCTACATCTGCAGCAGGCAATACAACTGGACCCTGTGGACCGTGATGCCAAAATCAATTACGAGCTGGCGATGCAACAGGAGAACGCCATCAGAGAAGCCCTGCAACAACAACAGCAGCAACAGCAGCAGAAAGAGCAACAAAAGGATCAGCAGCAGAAAGAACAGAAAGAACAACAGGACTCGCCAGATAGCCGGCAGCAACCTGAACCGGAGAAGAGTGAAGGGGACGAGAGCGAAAGCGAACCGCCTCCCCCACCCGATGAAAATGAACAGCCGGGCCAACCTGAAGAGCCATCTGCTCCCCGGCAGGCCGAAGAAATGACACCTGAAGAGGCCGAAATGATGCTGGAGGCTTTCCGCCAGGAAGAAAATGCCGAGCGAAAAAAAATAAAATTGAAACTGGGGCGGGAGGTTCCTGTCAATAAAGACTGGTAGATGCCGGGGTCAAAAATGTACTTGTTTGTACATAACCGCCGTAAACATAAAACGTCATTGATATGAAAGCAGTTTCAAAAAAGACAGGCATGGCACCGCAGTTGGGCAGACAGCATCGTATTGCTGTTGCACTCATGACAGCCCTGTACCTTTTGACGCCCCTTTTTCAGAGCCTTGCCGCCGATATTCAAATGGATGTAAAACCCGGCATCATCCAGCTCGGTGAATCGGCCAAGCTGATCCTTACCATCCGCGGAGTGCGCAATCCACGAGAGCCTCGCTTCCCCGATATTGACGGGTTGCAGATACGTTACAGCGGGCGCTCCAGCCAGACATCGATTTCCAATGGCAAAGTGGACTCTTCGATCGTACTCACCTACAATGTCATACCGCTCAAATCAGGCGACTTCACGCTGGGGCCCTATACCTATGATACAGGTAAAGACCGCGTTCAAATAGGGCCGGAAAAGCTGCAGGTGCTGGCGTCTTCACAGCAGGGAAAGGAAGGTGCCGAGACACTGCAAGACCTGGTTTTCAGCCGCCTCAGCGTGCCGGAGAAACCAGTCTACATTTATCAGCCGTTCAGCATGACGATCAGCCTCTATTACAGAAACCTCTCCCTCGGCGATAAAGTGTCCCTGTTGAATATGCCCGAAGAGGGCTTGGAAATCAGCAGCTTTGAACTCATCAGAACCGATCGTGAAGTGATCGATAACACTATTTACAATGTCCGGACTTATCGTGCGGAAGCGAGGGGTGTGACCAGTGGCGATTTTCGCTTTGCAACCGGCCTGAGGGTGCCGATTGAAGTGCAGAGCAACCGTTCCCGAAGGGATCCCTTTTTTGGCTTTGGAGGTTCTATATTTGATGGCCCGGAATACCGTTATGCCGACATCACTATGCCTGAAACCGTGCTCCGGGTTCAGTCTATTCCGGCTGAAGGACGCCCCCCCGAATACAACGGGGCCGTAGGTCAGTTCAGCTTCAGCGTTAACATCAAACCCCTCAAACTGAAAGAAGGCGAGCCGATTACCGCGGAACTGACCATCTCGGGCAACGGTAATCTGGATACCGTGGTCAGCCCGTCCTGGACTGATTCATCGGAGTTTAAGGTTTATGATAACCGCCTGGTAAACAAGCGTGGTGATCGCAAAGTCTTCGAGCAGGTTCTCATACCCCGACATGCCGATATCGAATCGATCCCGGCCCTGGTCTTTGCCTATTTCGACCCGTCCGATGGAACGTATAGAAAAAGTCAACAAGGCCCCTTTCCCGTTGAGGTGGAACCCGGTTCCAATGTCACTCAGACGCTGACCTACGCCACAGAAAAAAACGCGCGAACTCGCATTCTCGGGCGTGACATCATCTACCTCAAAACGGTGCCGGATAAATGGCGGGAACCCAGCCCTTACGATGTGCCGACGCGACCTTTGTTCTGGGTGCTTACAGGAGCACCACCCCTTTTACTGCTTTGCTTTTATTTTGTTCAGCGACGACAGAGAGAGCTGGCGGAGAACCGGGCCAAATCGAGAAGAATACAGGCACCCAAAACCGCCCGAAAGGCACTTAAAGAAGCGGAAACAGCCCTAAACAAACAGGAGGCGGAAGCCTGCTACGACGCCCTGTGGTCCGCTGTCGCCGACTACTTCGCTCACCGCCTAAACCTGCCCCCCGGAGAAATCTCCATTCAGGGACTGGACGCGACACTGCGGGCGAGCCGGCTGGATGATTCGATGCGGGAACAGCTAATCGATCTGTGCAGGAGGTGCGAGGAGGCTCGTTTTGGCGTGCATCCGGCAACCCTTTCAAATGAAGACCGTGAACTAATCAAGACGGTGGGCCGCATACTCAAACAATGTGAAAAAATCGAGCTGAGTTATGACAACTAAATGCCTAATTGTTTTCATCGCCGTGCTGGCATGGGCCTGCCCCTCTGCACGTGCGATGGAAGAAGCCGCCAGGGAACGGCTGTTTATCGAAGCGGGTCAGGCCTATGACCAGGGGCTTTTTGATGAAGCGGCGGAGCGCTACCATCAGCTCCTGAAAGCCGGCTCTATCAACCGCGAAACACTGTTTAATTTTGGCAACGCCCTTTTTCGAATGGGCCGAACTGCCGAGGCCATTCTGTTTTACAGAAAGGCGTGGCACTGGGCACCTCATGATCCCGACATCGAAGCCAACCTCAGGTTTGCCATTGAGGAAGCCGGAGCCACCCCGCCGTCAGCAGAACCGTGGCGCAGCATATTTACGCTCGCCAGCATGAAGCAATGGGCCGTCACCTTCATTGCCTGTTTATGGGTGTTGACTGTCATCGCGGCCTTTCACCTTTTCAGCAGGCGCCCCTTAAGGTTGCGGTGGGCGGTCTGGACGGCCGGCACCCTCGCGGTATGGGCCGCCGGTGGATACGTCTGCTGGTATTCCATCAGCAAAAAACCAGAAGCCGTTATAACGGAAGGACCGGCGACGGCCCGCTATGCTCCTCTCCCGGATTCAACGGAGTACTTCATCCTGGCGGAGGGTCAGATCGTCAACGTGGTTCAGGAGCAGAGCGGCTGGTCCCGTGTGCGGATCGAAGGCAAAGACGGCTGGGTGCCGGCAACGGCGACCGCGCCCGTCTTCCCACTGGGGGATGTTACACTGCCGTCAACAGAGTGATGACCCCTCATTTTTTCTTTGACGTAATCAAACGGCATGATAAGAGAGTGATATGTTCGGAAAGCGCGACAGAGTCAAAAAACTGGTCAGTCCGTCTGACTGGATCTGGTGGATCGCCGGACTGGTCGTCATCATCGGCAGCACAGCAACCTACATTGCCTCACTCGATAAAACAAATCTGCAACGCCAGGAAAATGTCGGTATGATAGCGGTAGGCACCGTGGTCATCGCCGGGCTCCTCGTAATCTCCGCAATGGCTCAGAATTCATTTAGGAAATGAGAGGAAAAAGGGTTCTTCACGGAAGCGCGTGTCAACAACCTCATCGAGTATCAACAACTATTCGGCCGTTGCCACCTTTGCCTCAGGTGTACGACGCTCGAGATGCGGAGGTGCCGAGCTGGAGTGGAACGGAGACAGGCTTCTCGAAGGTGAAGCAACGAAGTAGTCAATCTGCTCCAGGCATTTCAAAACAATGCAGATGCGGTAAAATCGGAGGACGACATATCCAGCGCGCGGGATGACAGGAGCCCGTCTTTCTGTGATTTTGTCACGCTCTTTCAGGGTTCTGTCGGTGAGGAGGATGAAGCTCTGTTGCGATAAAGACGGGCCTCCACAGCGCCTATCATGGCATCCCGGTTGAGCGGTTGGCCGACAAACGCCTCCACGCTGCAGGCTGTTTCATCCGTTCGCTGCAGCGCATCGAGATAGTTTACATACAAGACCTGAAAATGGTCCTGTTTAGCAAGCCAGTCGCATACCTTTTTCAGGTGCGATTCAAACAGCCGCCCCATTTTATCATCATCATCGACGCCCTTCTTTTTTCCCATTCGGGCGAGCATCCTATCTTGTGAAGCGAGTATCTCACACATGTCGCGGCGCATAAAAATAATCCGGTATGTATACTCGGGTGGCAAATCAAAGAGGAGCATTGAAATCATTTTTACCGCGCAACCCCGGGCCGTATCAAGCCACGACGAGTCCTGCTTTGTTTTTTTGACAGGTTCGTATTCCCAGTATCCCCGTGGATTGTCATCGTCGGCCTCCCGGATACGGTCCGTCAGCACCGGCATACCACCAGCTTCCAACATGCGCATCATCATGGATGTCCCCGATCGGGGCAACCCCGATACAATTGTAATGATTGTGGAATCGGACATGCTTACTCCATATAGCCAAGCGATTTAAGACGATCGGCCACCTCTTTTTCCTGTTCATCGGTCAACTCGGTTTCATCTGTCTCAATCGCGTGCGAAACACCAGCTTCCTGACGCACGGGGTGATCATTCAGCCATGCGGTATCAATGGCCTCAGTCAGCACTTTTCCATCCATATAATCCGGCACGGGTTGCCCCATCAAATACAGCACTGTCGGTGACACATCGACAACACTGCATGCTATGCTTTTATCGCACTGACGCGCATGGTGCCCGCTGAGAACAAAGATGCCTTCCGGTTCGTGCCCCCCCGACCATCGGTGAGATATGAAGAGTTCGTCCCGGTACTCTTTGCCGTAGTACAAAAACTGATTGGGTGCTATAAGCGAATAACCGCTCGAACAGACGACGATCAAATCACCGGCCTCCGAAACTGCTGCTCCACTGTAAAGGTCGTCACGACGATAAATCTCCTTGATAACAGGTCGACCATCGGGGCCCTGGACGGCCTTTAGTTTACCGATTAGTTCATCGGCAAGCGCTGGTCGGTCATTTTCAGAAACGGCGCCTTCATTGATGTAGATGGCGCCACTGACCCCTTCGGAGTAAACCGTCGTCTTCTCCCAGTCGATGAGCGACAGGAACAGGTTGAGGTTTGAGTTTTCTCTGCCGACTGGGTCGATGTCTAACTTTTTCTGTAGAACGAGCGGGAGCGTCATACGCATCAGCTTCAGCCAGATCTTTTTAAGCAAAGGCGTCTGTTTTTTTCTAAAGGCGACAGATGGATCCTCTTTCAAGTGCAGATAGCCGTTTTTTACCAGCCAGCTGTTCAGGAAAAAGGCGTGCTCAATCGGCCCCATGCCATGATCGGACACCATCATAACGGTTGCATCTTTCCCCGCCTTTTCCAGGATTCGCCCCAACGCCTCATCCAGCCTTTCAAACACTTTTTCGATGGCAGAACCGAAGGGAACATGCTGGGGGTGCTGAGCATTCAGAAATTTCCAAAAGAAGTGCTGAACGCGGTCCGAGGCAATAAAAGTGAAGAAGGAGAAGTCGGCCGGGTGTTTTTCCATTAAATACAGTACATAGGCTTCGCGTCGTTCAATCATTTTTAGAAGGAGTTCAAGATAAGCAGCAGGATCAGCTACCTGGCTACATTCCTGCTCATATGACCCAAAAACGCCTTTCAGCTCCTGTTCGAGCCAGGGGGGATGCATAAAGGGGTTGATGTCGGGGGGTGTAAACATGCCGGGAACCACGTATCCCCGAATGGCTTCAGCCGGAAAAGTCAGGGGTACGTTGAAGACGCCACAGGTAATGTCCTGTTTCGACATCAGACTCCAAATGGTGGGAACGAGGCGGGAGGATGCATTGGCAAAACGCATTTTGTGTTCGGAGCGAGACAGCAGCATGGCATCAAATATTCCGTGCTTGCCGGGATTCACTCCGGTGCCTATGGTAGACCATGCGGTGGGTGTCAGCGCGGGAATGGTTGAGCGCAATCGCCCGCTCGACCCCTTCCGGATCAATCCTTCCAGATTCGGCATACGCCCGGCTTCAACCATGGGCGTCACTATATCAAACGTAGCTCCGTCCCACCCAATCAGCACCAGCTTACTAGATTTCATGAACTTCCCTTTCCGGCAGATTCGGTTTCCTTCTGGCCTGTAGTATTTCTTTGAACTCGCTCACGCTAATCACCTTGGTCAACAGAAGCAAGAGTAAATAAACTGCGCCCCCCATAAACAGGGCGAACACCGGCATAGATGGTCGCATACCGGTTGTTACGAACACGGCTGCCGCCGTCGCCAACGCGAGACCCGCAAAGCTCGAATAGAGCCTTGGCAGGCGGCCGGCCCAGTTCACAATAAACGCCGTGGACAGAATGAGCAGAAAGAAGTCTACCACCAGTGCTGTCACAGCAGCGCCGACACTGCCGTATATCGGAATAAGAAAATAGCCTATGGCAAGGTTCACAATAATAGCAGAAGCCACGATGATAACCGCGAGATTCTGCTTGCCTGCTGCGACGAGTATACTGTTGGCGCCCATATCTACAAAGAGGCCGATCGAGGTCCAGGCCAGAATACTGAGCGGCACAATGGAATGCGCATATTTTTCGCCCATAAAGACCACACATAAATCGCTGTAACAGAACAGCGGCCAGGCGATGGTGGCCCCGCACAGGGCGAGATATCGTATGACCCTTCCACACAGTACGGGTTTGAGGGCCGCGGGATCGGCCAGTCTGCGCGCCAGGGCCGGAAACATGGCGACGGTAAGTGCCGTCGGAAATATTTGAAGCTGCAGCATGAGATTGTAAACGCTGCGAAAATAGGCCGTCTCTTCACTGCCACACCAGAATTTGAGCAGGATCGTATTAATGCGAAATAAGTTCAAATACAGAAAAACGCTAATCCCCACAACCGCTGCTTCCCGCACAAAGCGCCACAATTCCCGGCGCTTGAAATGAAACGAGGGGACCACAAAGGAGCGCAACATGAGTATCAAACCAATGATGCCCCGCAAAAGCGCCGCCGACACCATGACCAGAAATACCGCACAAAATCCGAGATCATAAAATACGACAGCACCGATTCCCGCCACCTGGAGGCAACAGGACGCAAACATAATGAGCGGCTCAAAATACATTTTTTCATACGCCTGGAAAACATGAAAAAACAGCATGGCATATGATTCAACTATATAGAAAATGACGGCTAGGAGCACGGCGAGCGCCGTCCTGCTGTCCGGAACACCATTGACCCATACGCCCACCACAGTGATGAACGTCGCCAGTACGAGCAACCCTGTGCGCACTGTAAATGCGATACCCGTGAGTTCGCGGGCCCGGGCGCGATTTATAGCAATATCGCGGATGAGCAGCTTGCCAATACCGAAGAAGGATATGGTCATGACGGCGGCTACCGCATCCATAATAAATGAATAGTCCCCAAAATCAGCCACCGAGAAATAGCGCGGCAGCAGCACGATGATAACAACAAAAGACGCGAGTATTTGGATCGCGCGCGCCACCAAAATAAAGCCGCTGTTAAAAATAACTTTATGCATGGGGGTTGCTTCCGTTCGTCATATGGCCGTCTCCCTGGGCCGATGCATGGCCAACCGCGCGACGGCGAGATTAAAGGCCAGGGGAAACCAGAAATAGCGGGCTCCGTAAGATGTGAGGTCGTTGTCAATAAGACCGTAAATAACGGTGTCGGCGATCATCCCCGCCGTGACGGCGATCAGCATAGCGTTTAAATAATCGGGAGGACCCGTCCGCAAAGCTTTCAGAATGTAGCTCCCCACCATCACCACGAAGACCAAGTACAGCATGACACCGATGAGACCGAAATCAAAGAAGAATGAAAAATGATAGCTGTTCACTTCAGGCGAGGTTACCGTGTCATAGAACTGGGAATAATAGATAAACCCGCCCATGCCCAGCCCGGTCAGGTATTTCACAGGATGCTCCGCCATCTCGCGCAGGGCATTCTTCCACCACAAGTTGCGGATATCAAAACCGCTCAGGCCGCTGCCGGACGCCAGCAGTTCAGATTCGCTCTGACCGGAGCCGGCGTTTTGATCCGTAAACATGAGTTCGCCCTGATAACCGAAGCCGACCAGTATGCGGTCGACAAAGGCAGGGTTTGACAGAAACGTCATGGCGACGAGCAGGAACACAAAAGCGACCATCGTGCTCAGAAAATACTTGCGAAGCTGCTCGTGCATGATTACGAAAAAGGCAAAAGCGCCTATCATAGAAAGGATGGCACCGCGCGCAAGGGTCAGGATGGTGGCGTGCAGAATCAGGAGAAAAGCCAACACATACGGTACGCGGCGACGCCAGGTCTTTTCCCAGCAAATGTAGCCGAGTGCCAACATACTGGTCATACCCAGAAAACCGCCTATGTTGATGGCCCCGCCAACACCGGCCGGACGGTACGTCTGCTTTTGAAACAGCGCATTCAACGTGACCGCATCGGAAAAATGATGATTCCACTGCACCTCCCAGTATTGCGACAAGACCACGCACACAGAAACCACGAGGCCGGACCAGAGCCATGTATGAGTGAAGGCCCGCACAGTACGAGTGGAATCAACGGTATTAATGATCGTGATGTACAGAAGCAGATGCACGACAAGACAAATTGCGAGATGCCCCCCGATCGCCGGCTGGGGACTCCAGAGTATGGATATCATTTCCATGGCCACGATCAGATAAAACAACGGTGTGGCCGGGACTCCGGTAAAAGATTCACGTAGGCGCACTTTATGAATCAAACAGCCCGCATAGGACAGTACAGCCAACACCATGTAAGGATAATAGCGTACATTGTAAACGCCTTTGTATTGAGCGGTAAGGTTAACTGACTCAAGTGCAAGAAAAAACACCGTAAGGTGCAACATGCGCACCGGGCGGCAAACCGTCAGCAACAGCAACAGCATTACCAGAGTACATCCCCAGAAAAACAGCGGGGGCGTCAACGCGTACAGCCCGCCTGTTAAAATCCCGAGAACGGCCAGAACCACAACCGGCCGCTCCCATGAATGAACTCGGAAAACGCCCGCCGTATTGTCTATGGGGGTGCACCTCATGCCGGTCTACATAATCCGCTCTCGCGAGATGAGCGACCACCACTCCGGCCGCGTTTTATTTAACACCACTCCCAGGCAGTGAAGGCCCGGCTGCGTAAGTTCGGCAACGCGCTCCATCGCGGCTCGCGATGTCTGGCTGGGACGAATAACAAATAGATAGGCTTCACATGCGTCGACATACTCTAGGGCCGCCGAAAAATCGCGGGTCGATGAGATGTCCACAATGATCAGGTCATAACCGTCTTTTATGTCCTGCAGTTTTTCCATCAATTCCTCACCGGACACATCATGGCCAACACTGACCTGAATAAAATGGGAGTCCCCTTCATCGAAAAGCTTTTCTGCTTCAATTGCCTGTGGCGGTAAGTCGGCAAGAGTCTTTTGGATGCCGCCGGAAGCCGACAGCTCTGGATGGGAGTTATCACCGAGATGGATCACCAGCGTTTTCTTTCCGCCCGCCGCGCACTGTTCGGCCAATCCCGACACAACGGTCGTGCAACCGGCTTTATCTTTCAGCGACATAAATCCGACGATATTTCGGGATGAGCCGCTGAGCTCACCATATAGTTTTCGCATCAGGATGCGGTACGGCACCCGCTTTTCAACTTTAGGAAACAGTCTTGATTTATACGTGTGGTCGGGCACGACAGCTCTTATGGGATATGCTCCTTCTTTGGAAAGATCGTCGATGTTCCGTATGCAGGGATCGGTATACTCCAGTGCAACAACACCGCAGAATCCAAAAAAAGAGGCCAACAGGAGACCAATGATGCTGTTGATCAGCACCGACGGACTTTTATGTTTGCCGATTTTACTGGAGACAACCGCTGGTTCTACAATGCTCAGATTGCCTATGGCCATCAGCTCCGCTGCGGCAACCTGCTGCTCAAACTGTAGCAGCGTTTTGTAAACATCTTCCGCGGCCAGTTCTCGCGCCAGGGCCCTGTTCATTTCGCTGCTTCGGCGTATGTATTCGTCTGTTAGCGATTCCAACTCCCGTATGCGTTCATTACAGCTTTCTATTTGAGCCGTGTATCCGTCGATGTCCGCCTCGTCGGATACGGTCTGTTTAATCAGTTCGGTGACCAGAGGATCGACGGTGACGGTCTCTGAACTGAACACCTTGAGGCGCTCCGCTTCGATCTGCTTCTTCACATTCTCGATTTGCTGATGTAGTGCAGTTACTTCCGGGTGCTCATCCGTAAACTCCGTACGGCTTCTGGCGAGATCCACCTGGAGGTCGCTCATGGTCTGCCGCAAGGTGGCCAGCACGCTGTTCTCTTTCAGCTGTTCCGACGTTTTGGCGAAAACGGGGGTGGCTTCGAGTGTTTTCCTGCGGGCCCGCAATGCTGAGCGCGTGAGATCGCGATTGATCTGGGCCGTATTGCGCACCTGCCGAATACGGTTGATTTCAGTTCCAAGGGCTGTAATATCCCCCGAAATACTAAGAGAGCCGTATGCTGTCTTCAGCTGTCTGACGCCCGCCATGGCTTGTTGATACTCTGAAGATGCGGTCGTCAGATTGCTGTTAACATAGGCCCGGACACGCGCAAAATCCTTTTTGATACGCGTGATTTCGTCCTGAACAAACAGCTCGGACAAGGTGTTGGCCATGGCAATGGTTTCCAGATAATCACATGATGTGGCCGTAATTCTAAGGATACTCGTATCGTCACGTATTTCTGTTTGAATCTTGGGGGATGGAAACAGGATGTTCAGCAGACCGGGGTTCATCAACTCTTCACGGGCTACGGGTTTTCTTGCTTTGGGTCCGCTCAGGCCAACGGCGTCCAGCAGATAGCCCGTTAAGGGTATCATTCTGATGAGCTGAATCGACCGGCGGTCCCGCGTGAGTTGTAATGCTTCAATGAAGTCGTCCAAAAGCGGACCCGAAGCAATCAGCTCTTCGTAATCGTTGAGGTCTGTACTGGACAGTGTTGTCGAGGCAGAGGCGCTCTTAATGCCGATGGCCTGGAGAAACGCCATGGTTGCGGTGGATTTATTCAGGTAAACCTTGGCGGTAGAATGATAGGAGGTCGGCATTCGCAATGTCACAACGACCAGGGTCAAAAAAACGGCTAGAAATAGAATACAGAAGATTCTTTTTCGACGCCAGAGCATTTCAAGTAAATAGCGTAATTCCATGACAATATCTCCGCAAGGGGGTTAGGGTGAAACGATAAAGTCTGTCGTGCTTTCCTTGCCCTCAAGCACATCCACCACTTGCGGGCCGAGGACAATCATCCGTTCTATTCCGATGATCGGCGCCAGAATGTTGTTGAGCCGGAGCATAAACTTTTCGACACTTGCAATTCTTTTCTCCGGAACGTAGAGAATGTCTCCATTTTGTATGTATGACGGTGCCGCAACATCACCCGCTCGGAAATTTTTGAAATGGATCCCGACGACTTCAACGCGCTCGGCATCGTTGGTTTCCAGAGGATGAATCAAGAAGGCTTTGTCAGCATTGGCGTCATCGGTCAAACCGCCAGCCCTCGCAAGAGCATCCCACACCAACGAACGGCCGTGAATGGTAATGGAGCCGGGATCTCTAACCTCTCCAAGCACATAAATGCGATTGTTTTCTGCTTTCGAGATATTGACGTCCACTCTTGGTTTGACGATATACTGCGAAAGTTTCCTGACAATCTCAGATTGCAGTGCGGGGACTGTTTTTCCAACAGCCATCACTTCCCCAGCCAGAGGCAAGTGTATACTGCCGGACGGGTCAATCAGTACCGTCCTGTTCAATTCCTCATAGCGCCAGATGCTGACTTGTATTTCATCACCCGGGCCGAGGACATAATGTTTCAGTGCGGGAGCACTGGCGGGCTTCATGGGTGACGCCACCGGCGATGTGTTCCGAACCGGCGTGCCGCATGCCTGTAAAAAGAGAGAAAGGCCTAACAGCAACCATATTCCCATACCGCTTCGACTGAGTTTATTCATAATGTATCATCTCCGGATCGGATCATTCACGCGCCCCTTAATCCGGCCATGGCGCCCGAGAAATATCAGACGCCTTGTTATCCGGCCCGAAAGGGCTTAATGTGTGCAGACTTTTACCCAACTCGCTCATTTGATGTCCAGCAGATAGCTTGAATACTTCCACAAAGGACGACTCGAAACCGGCAACATAGAAGATCCCTCTTTCAAAATCAAAAACAATCTCTGAGCTTATAGAAAGTGCCTGCGGCAACCTCCAGAAGCGCCGCGCTTGAGTGCCTGTATACTCGACAAGCGTCTGCTGCTTCCGGGCGCCGAGCTCTTCCACAACGAGCACATATCGACTGGTCGAAACGGCATCATAGCCCACAACCCGACCGGCTAAATCAAAGGCACCCTTTATCGAGAGTGTCCGAGAATCGAGAATCAAATTGCCGACAAACAAATTCGCATTTTCGCCGTCACAGTGAAGCATATTGCGATCCATTATATCGACACTTACTGTGCGATTTGTTAAAACGCGGCCGGTCATACCTTCCAGCTTTAGCAACTGCCGGTCCATCGGAATATAAACAAAGAAATCTCCTGTGGCCTCATCTGCTGCCAGTATTATCCGGCCCGGACCCGGCCGGCGATTAGCCTCTTCCTTGTCAAATTCGGCGATCCTTATATGCTGGATTAATGAGCGCTTATCCGCATCTACAATGGATATCACACCCAATTCAGGAAATGCGCAATAAAGACGCCCGCGGGCCTGATCCGAGACCATGCACGATATATTGTCGGTCCGCGGTTTTGCAGGAAGCTGCAGATCAATGCGCTCGTTCACGCTGCCGGATTGCAGATCCACCAGATCAATGCGACCGGCATAGTGGCTCAAGACGTAAAGATGACCTTTGTGCATCACCATACCAGTCGGCCACAAACCAATTCCCGCATCGGGCTGCTCATTCTCATTGGGGATCACCCGCAGGGAACGGTTTTTTACATCATACAAGGTGATCATATTTCCACCGAGGCGGTTTCTCAGTATGAGCAGGCGCTCTTCAGGAAAAGACACCATTTCATCAATAGAGAGGCCTACCTGTATTTGCTGTAGGGGCTGATGGCTTTTCTCGCGAATATCGTAGACCGTCAGGGATCCGTCGCCGGTATTGGCCGAGTATAATTTTCTACTGGGCTGATCAATTTCAAAAAAGTTGGCATTCGGTCCGTATAGAATGTTCGTTACCACCTTACCCTTGTTATCTTTAACGTGTATAATTCCATAGGCGGCATTCGCTTTCTGCAGATAATTGGTGCGAAAAGGATAACCGGTGCCGGTATACGTGAAATCTCCGCAGGTACGCGGAACCCCTTTTGAGGGCATCTCGATATGAGAGGGCAACCCTTTGACGAGACGCGTTTCACGCGTTGCGAGGTTCACTTCATGGTAACGACTCTCAAAATCAAACAGGTATAACATATCATTGGGAAAATCCGGAATAATGAACCCACCAGGAACACCCATATTCAGGGTGTCCACCACTTCGTCTTTGTCGATGTCGATAATGGCGAGATAAGTGGATTTTGTACCGCAGATATAGAGCTTGCGGTTCAAACTGTCGATGACCGGATTACTTAACTTGAGAATATTCCCGAACACATTATCATGCAAACGATGATAGAGCGACCATTTCTCAATGGATGGCGTTGGACAGCCCCCCCCCATTCCGGCCGTGGCGGACTGGAGTAAACGATTGCCGGGAGGCGGGACTTCCGGGGCACCATCAGGCGTTATGGGCGCGGCGCCCGCGGGAGACCATTCCATCAGGCGGGCTATCGTGTCGCTGATAATGTGAACGGCCTTTTGATGGTCATCATTATCCATGGCCCGATCGAGCTCGAGGGCCTCTCCGCGTGGAAACACTTCTTCCAATTTTACGCCGCTGTGTTTCAATGCACCCATACACTGATTCAGCATCTGGTATCGCTGCTCTACATTCGATGTATCAGTCGGGGTTGCCAATTCCTGCTGGATTAGTTTTTTAATAATCGCCTTGCCGTCACCTCTTTGATGTCCTTCAGACGGCTGCCTGAGAGGTATAGAATCCACCTGCGGCCAGACAACCGATACCGCTGTATGGAATAACAGTAGTACGCAAACGATACGAGGCCATTGGTTTCGGTTTACTATTGGATTAAAACACATACAAGGCATCTCCTTAGCTAAATCGGCTGTATAGAATCTTACCACTGCCGGTCTGAGGCAGTCGGTCCACAAAGACCATCTTTTTCGGAATTTTATAGGCAGACAATCGGTCCCGGCAAAAGTGCATGAGATTAGCCTGGGTGAGATTCGCAGAGGGCGCCAACTCTATAAAGGCTTTGGGCTGCTCTCCTCGTACAGGGTCTTCCACCTTGATCACGGCCGCATTTTCAACGCCCGGATGACTGCGCAGAACTTCTTCAATCTCGGTATTAAAGACCTGGTGCCCGTCCACCTTCATCATACCCGTCTTGCGACTGATAAAAAAGACGCGCCCGTGCGCGTTTTTCTGTACGATATCTCCCGTGCACAGCCAGCCTTCATGAAAGCGTTCTCTATTGATTTCGTCCAGCCCATAGTAACCCGGGCACACCCCGGGGCCGGATATGCAGAGCTCGCCCGGTTCGTCTATGCCGCACGCTCCGCCCTTGCTGTTTCGTATCTGCACATCGTAATACGGCAGCGCCCGCCCCATGGCATGCTCTGCGGGTTCAGGGGCCTGCCAGTCTGAAAAGACCACGCCGGCCGTTTCGGTACTGCCCCAGGCGGGCGTGACCGGAATACCGAAATAGTTCCGAAACTCATCTATCAAATCAGTCTGCACAGGCATGCCGCCACTCTCGGCCAGCCGCAAGGATGCGGACTCGAATGAACGCCGGCGCCGGTATCGAATGAGGCCGGCATAGATAGAGGCCACGGCACTGATGCAGGTGACACCAAAATCGGCCATACACGCCGCCATCGCCTTGGGGGAGACCGATTCACATAAAGCCGCGGTTCCTCCGAGATACAGTGCGCGGTGCACAATGTCGTGCGGATGAAGATGTATGGGAAACATGCACATGTATACATCATCTTTGGTTAAGCCATACCATTCAATCGTCGAGCGGGCATTCCAATATATATTGCCATGTGTGGTCAGTGCGGCTTTCGGCATACCGGTGGAACCGGATGTGAAATTAAGAAAAGCAGGCTCAGTGGGCGCCGTATTCACTGTTGGCGTACCGCCCAGATATTTCATTTTTTCAACGGCAACGTTGTTGATGCTCAAACCTGTTGAGCTGTGATAACTGAATTCAACTATGTCTTCATTATGACAGGGAAAATCTAAACCCGATAGCTGGCCTTTTACCGCAGTTGCATAGAACACCGCCCTTGGATTGATAAAATCCAGCACAGACTGCATTTCTGCCGCGAGTAATTTCAGGTTGATGGGATAGGCTGTGCAACCGAGACTCATTATCCCCAGAAGCGCTACAAACGCTTCCGGCGTCTTCTCTGCCGCATAACCAATTATATCACCTCTTTCGTAACCACGGGCATCGAGCGTGGAGGTAAACAGGGATACCGCAACGGAAAGGTCCCCATAGCTCAAACAATCGACGCGGCTCGCGAGCGCAGTCTTTTGCGGTGTCTCTTCGGCAAAGCGGTGGACGGCGGAGGGCAGTGTTTCAAACGATTGCATGGTTAATGACAGTTAAAGATCCTTCATAGTTATCTTAACATAAAATTCGCGGGTCTCGTGTGGTTTGAGAGTATAAAGGGTTCCTCGCTTGCGCTCATCAGCGAGTCCGTCAGGACGGCAGTTACAGGGCTCAAGACCCATAATATACTCACTCTCCCCCATCATTTTCCATTGATTGAACAAAGGCAGTTCCCTTTTGCGACAGGCGATTTCAATCGCCATTTTGAGCGACGGATTTTCCAGCGTCATGCGGGACAGACCATCCTTGTCTTCGGGAATATCATGAAAATAGCATCGTTCGGTCATCCCCGCTACCGGAGGAGTGCAAAGGTTCCAGGAATCGAGATCCACGGCCGCTTCATCATTGCGGGGTATGACATCGTGTTCCCGGGCCGTCAGCACCGCATCCTCGGACAGCATGGGATAGCCTATATTGATGTGATAGAGCAACATCAGTGGTGAGGGGCGAAAACTCTCGTTCGTCACACGGTCTTGAATGGTGATCGAATTATCGCCCAACCCCGTCTCAAGGGTCCTCTTCAAGAGCAGGTTCTCGCCGGTGAAGGCGCTCATGCGCACCTGCCCCGAGACCGTGAGCTTGTATGCAGAACCCTCCCATTCTTCACTAAAACTGCAGTTTTCCGCAGGCGTATTCGACAGGCGGCCGTGCAGTCCCAGCGGTCCCACTTCTGTCATGTCCTCATACGCTTGAGGGAGCCCCACATTCTGAAAACCGCAACCGGTCATGAGACCCGCGTGCCAGTTTCGGAGCCAGCGCAGATCTTCCTCTTCATAAAAAGCCGGATGGGCATACCCCGTGGGTGTGATATAGGCTATCGGAACCCCTTTGTATGAAGCCCGGCCTATATCAAGACCGCGGTCCAGCAACACGGAAAAATGTAGACCCGTTCCGTTATAGACCAGGGCCTGGCGAAGCCCACAGGCTTTACCGTCATTCAAGGTCGAGGATTCAATGCCGGCAATTTGCCTCATCGATCCCACTCTTTTATTCAGATACAACTTTTCCATATCTTTATATATGCCCATGGCAGCCCTCTGTTCTCATCGCATGGAAGATAATGCAGGCGAGTGTTTCATAAAGCCTGATCAATTTCAATGACAGGTGCAGGGACTTTTGCTAGTCTGACACCACATTAAACTTTTTACGGGTACTGCAAAGATGCAAACGCATAGTTATTTACTATATTTTACGCTTGGCATCTATTGGACGGTTACATGACTAACGGGTGGAAAATATGAAGCAGAGTATAAAACTGAAAGACGTTGCCGAATTGATTGGCGGGGAGCTGAACGGGGATCCGGAGCTGGAAATTAACGGTATTCGGGATATTGAAAATGCCGGTAAAGGCGAACTCACCTTCCTCGCCAACCGCAAATACCTGCCGCTACTTGAACAGACAAAGGCCTCCGCTGTCATCTGCCCCAGCGATATAGAACTGCCGGGCATGGATCAAATAAGGATGAAAAACCCGTACCTCGGCTTTGCCAAGATTATGCAGCATTTTTTTCCGCGCAAACGGGATGAGATGGGCGTTCATGAAAAAGCGTATACTGCCCCATCGGCCCGTATCGGAGAGGGTACTAACATTTACCCGGGAGCATCGGTCGGAGAAAACGCCCGCATCGGCAAGAACTGTGACATCCTGCCGGGCTGCTCCATTGGAAAAGGCGCCGTTATCGGCGATAACTGCCTCCTCTACCCCAACGTCACCGTATATCACCAATGTGAAGTTGGAAATCGTTGTATTATCCATGCAGGAACCGTTATCGGCAGCGATGGCTTTGGCTTTGCCACGGATGAAAAAGGAGAACATCACAAAATTCCTCAAATCGGAAATGTCATCATTGAAGATGATGTCGAAATCGGCTCCAACAGCAGTATTGACCGGGCCGTACTCGGTTCAACCCGCATTGGCGAAGGCACCAAGGTAGACAACCTTATACAGATCGCCCACAATGTGCAGATCGGGAAACGGTGCTTTATTGTGGCTCAGGTTGGCATTTCGGGTTCATCCAAGGTCGGCAATGACTCAATTCTGGCAGGACAGGTCGGCGTGGTCGGGCACATCCGTATCGGCAACAAATGTATTATCGCAGCCCAGTCGGGCGTACTCAATGATGTTCCCGACGGCGAGATGTACCTCGGCTCACCCGCACGCCCCATGGCGGAATCCAAAAAAATTATGGTGACTGAAGGAAAGCTTCCTGAAATGCGGCACACCCTGAAATCGCTAATAAAGCGAGTCGAGGAACTGGAAGCAAAAATCAGTTAATAGATTGAGTTCCTCGTAGAATTTCGTGGAAGATGAAAAATATTGACGGTTTATGGACAGGTCTATTGAACCTATATCCGGCATTCAAAATGCAGCAAACGGCGTAAGTTCTTATGAAT
>CAYXEW010000009.1:0-48319 GCA_964464115.1 uncultured Verrucomicrobiota bacterium | reverse complement strand
CGCGAAGGGGGCGACAAAGGCGCGGCAACAGACGAGCAGTATGCTAAGGTTTCAATCCACGCCCCCGCGAAGGGGGCGACTGCCTTACTATAACTTGTTGCAAGAGAATTATCAAGACCTAGAGAAGCGCGAACCTACTCTTTATTCAGGTTGGAAGTTATTTAGTTTTCAAAGAACAATTTTTTAATTTGTTCCACTACAACACATAATAAGAAGTGCGAACACTCCGGGAAAAGTAACCGGGCTCAGGGTTCGCACGGTATATTCGGCATCAAATAATAAGAGTATCTGACTCCAGATTGGGCACATCTTTTGTGCCGTGATGTTCAATTTTTCTTTCCCAGTTGGAACCCATAAAATAGAAGCGCAGGCTATCCTCATTTTCCTCAAACTCCTTCAACAAGCGCTCACGCAAGGCGACCCATTGCGCAGGATCAACCAAGCATTCAAATACTGAGTTCTGAACACGCTGCCCAAAATCTTCACATGCTTTTGCTACACGCCGAAGCCTTCGTTGGCCGCGCTTGTCAATGGTTGAAACATCATAACTAACCAGAACCAACATACTCACATTCCTCATTTTTGGAGCAACGATGCCGTTAATAATTATCCTGAATTTTATTTCCAGATAAATGGCGGATAGGCTTCGAGATCGCCTCGCAGATGGCGGGCAAGAAGACGGGCCTGTACATGTGGCAGTAAACCGACCTTCACTTTTTCATTGATAAATGGATGCGTGAGATCTTCCTGCTTCCTTTTCTGCCAAGTGGCCAACACGGTCTTCCGCGCATCATCCTTCATGGTTACAGCCCCGCCAGCCGAGTGAATAAAATCTCTTGGCTTGAGTTGCTGCCGGTTGATAAGCGAAAGGACTAGACGGTCTGCAAGAAAAGCCCTGAATTCCTCCATCAAATCTAGCGCAAGACTGGGTCTGCCCGGACGATCCGCATGCAAAAAACCAACATAGGGATCCAGCCCCACCCCTTCCAAGGCCGAGCGACAGTCATGAACCAGCAGCGTGTACACAAATGACAGCAGCGCATTGACGGGATCTAGCGGCGGCCGGCGGGTCCGACCTTTAAAAGCGAAGGACTCATCATTCACACGTATAAGCACGGGAAATGCCGCAAAATAGGAAGCTGCGGCCTCTCCCTCTATGCCCCGCATTTCCGCAATATCTCCGGGGCGCTGCAGTCGCAGCAAGTATTGTGTCAATCGCTGCTCACCTCTTTTCAGTGCATCAACATCTGAGGTCTCGGCATGATCTCTGATGGCACGGCGAAGAACCGCTCTGGAATTGGATAATTTACCAATGAGCACAGAACGCACAAGCGCAGAGGAAGTTTCATCGTGATCAGCCCTGCGATACTGCTCCCGCCGCAACAACACATTTCCGCTCACTGGGCCGTGAACACGTGCCAGAAATTTCCCGAATTCAGAGAAAAAAGATACGGCCACATCTTTCTCTGCACAGTGGTGCATCAGGTAGGGGCTCATGGATACAGCCCCAAAGCAGATGATTCCATCCAAAGTGTGAATTGGCAGTCTGAGTTTATTTTCATGTTCCACCTTCACCACCACAGATTCTCCCTCTTTGAAGAGGTAGGCATTCTGTGTGGTCACGTAGAGCGTATTCAGATGTTTTTTCATAGCTCGCTCCGCAACCCGCTTTGCGGGATTTCAGATTTGAGATTTGAAGATTCAGATAGCGCATCGGCCAAGTAGGCAGAAACGCGCCGATGCGTTTGCGGCATGCAGATATCGAAAAGCGAACAGGCTGTACACTTTTTTTTCTCATAGATCGGTGGCGGTGTTTTCTTCTCCGCAATCATTGAATGAAGAGCTCGTGCCGTTTCGACCGTTTCGCTTCTCAGAGATGCTGAAAAATCAACCTTCTGGCGTCGGCGCGGCTTACCGTAAAAAACAGCACCGGAGGGAATTTCGACTGACAGCATTTCTTCAAGGCACAATGCCTGCGCACAGAGCTGTACATGATCGCAGTGATCCGGTTTGGGTCTGCCGCGCTTGTATTCCACCGGAAAGACGCAAAGCGTCCTTTCCGATGGTTTGAAATCTGAAATTTGAGATTTGAAATGTTGAGTTTCATCCGGTGGATGAAACTCAACTACATCCGCCTTACCAATCAAACCCAGCCGCAGCGAACGCAGCATGACGGCATATTCAACGCGCACACCGTCGTTCACTTCGTGCTCAGGGCGATCCACGCGATCATGCATAGCACGCCCCTCGGCCGTGAAACGGTTTTCAACCCACTGCTGTTCAAGGTGAATCAGCGCGCATTGACGAGAACAAAACACATAGTGTTGCAACGCCGAAAGCGGAAGCAGGTCTTCATCGGAGAACATTAATTTTTCCGTTCTTTTTTCAGGGATTCCAATCGTTGTTCGTGTTGTTTCTTCAGATCTTCCATAAATTTCCCAGCTCTATCCTTTTGCTGATATGCTGACCTAGATTTTTCCGTCAAATGCCGTGTACCTTTGATATCCGACTCCTGCAATGAAAATGCCCAGCCGCCTAATTGGCGGGAAATACTGCGAGCTGCGGATTTGAGATCTGAGATTTCAGATTTGAGATGGTTTAAGGCCTTCAGGCGCTCCATGACATAGCATATCGAACGGACTTCACCGGCGGAACCCTTGGCGTAGTAAAGAAACTGGATCAGCTCCGGGGTTGTACCTCGCTCGAAGCCTTCGGCTATGTTGTTGGATATAGAGAGACCAGCCCGTTGAATTTGATTGGCAATATCCCCTTTTCCTTGAAAGGCCAGATCTTCAGTAACTTCAAAAATTCGAACCGACAAGTCGACCGCAACTTGCCAAACCGGCACATCTTCAAAATTTTCGTATTTCATAAGTCGCTTCGCTCCATTTCAGATGTCAAATTACATACTTCAGATTCGGAAGCAGTACTCAATATCGCGCAGGTCAAAGGTTACCTGACCGATACGCAAAGGAATTTCCTCTTCCTTCAATTTCGGTAGCCGCAGGGTATTCAGCATCAGTTTTCCTTCAAACTCTTCATCCCAGCATATCCAGCTTACCGGCAAGCTGCGCCGCCAGACCCCTCACCTCCGGCTCCGCATTCGCGATCAGCTTGCGCATTTCATACTCGGGGCCGTTGGAGAGTTTTTTGTCAGAATCCATCAATAATCTCTGGGTCTAAATCATTCAAATCCCTGATATCGAAAGAGCCATCTGGATGTACTGTCAGACTGCCATGAACTTTGGCTGATGAATACTGACCACTAGGACAATTATTGTGTTTCCACCAAATTACTTTTAGAACCTCCATACTTCCTTCCGGTCGAGCAGACGAAACATCATTAACAAACAGGGTTTGTAATGCTTTTTTGACTTTTTCAGCATCAGCATCAGAAAATCCGGTTTTTCCAGCCAACTGTGTATTCATTGCACCATAAACCTCGTATATTGCGCTATCAACACGATGCTTCATTCCCATTGTGTCTGAATCCTTTTTGTCCGGATTTTTTTCATTGGTCTTAAGATTAACGCTTTTTGTAATCTGCAAACTGTCCGAGGCAATCGGCTTAACACTAAACGCGCTTTGAATAGTTACAGGCCCTCTAATGCCAATTGATACAGCATCGGCACCTTCATTTTTTCCGAACGCAAACACTTGACCAAATGCTCTGACATCGAACCATTTTTCGCAAGATTCGTTTCGAGCATCCGTAAAATTCTCTGCATCGAAACGAGCTTTAAGTGAACGATGCTCATCGCCCACTGCACGATTATCATCCGATTGGACAAAAATGCATTCTCCCATATCCTGCAAACGGTTTCTGATTTTTCGCTTGAGACAAACATCGGAAATTTCGCCATACCCATCATAGGTTTGGCGCGGCCGGTTTCCATTGAGCGGGTCGCCATTGGGGTTTGCCCGTTTCACTGAGATAATGACTGCGAAGTCGATTTTATTTGTAAGTGACATTTTTATTCTCCTTTATTTGAATGTTCTTTAACCAAGTCATTTATATGAGCCCGTTCGTGATAATAACCAAGAAGGTACGCACCTCCCAAAGGAGTATTCTTCTCATAATCACCTTTTTCAAACTGCTGCATAATACTTTGGATTTCGTTGAATCCAAAACTATATTTTACCTGCTGGATATATGGATTCAGGCATCCGTGAATCGTATTCCATGTGCTGAAAGGACGCTGGGCAAATGACTGCATGTGTCGAAGTGCAGCCGTGACAACCCGGTCATTTTGTTTTTTGCGCAATGCATATTCCTCCAGATTATCCGCAGCACCGAGCAAGCGACCATAAAGATAGTCCCTGTCAGTTCTTTCTAGCTCTATACTCATTCCATATACCTCCTGTTTTCTTTGTTGATAATCTCTTCGAACTAGCGCACATGCTGTTGACAAAACCGTATCGAAGTCACGACGAGTCTGTTTCCCATTTTTCATTTTCTTAATCAAAGGCAAAGGGTTGGAAGCCCGACAAACAGCAGCTCGCACATAATCGTAAGGAATATCCGCTTCATCAAAAATACATCGAAGCAGGCGTTCCCGGGTGCCCTTCTTAATTTTTGTATAGCTCTCGTCCTTTGTCCCGCGCGGTTTGCCGTGAACCGCTTCAATAATCCGGTCAACCGATGGAGCACCGATAAACGGAACATATTTTTCATTCTCTTTATCCCAGAACTGCTGGTGCCATTTGCACTGGTCGTGCCAGTTGGCAATTTTTTCCAAATACTCGCCTCGTGCCAGTTCGCGATAAAACGTGATCGACAACCGGCCTGATTTGTCAGTAACGGCATCCAACGCGATCACAGCCGTCTGCGCATGCTCCTTGCTCGCTGAATTCATCCCATATCCGGCAAGTGACTTTCTGAACGAATCCGCATAGTCAAAGCCGGTTTTTGCGCGAAGTTGATCTTCGGCATCTCTTTCTGTTGTAACGGATATGGATTTCGCCAAATCCCACATACTCTTCTCTTCAATCGGCGGGGAAACTTCGGACTCCACAGAGCCAGTTGTGTAGGAAAAAATAACCTGTTCGCCGCATAAGATGCCACGCTCATTGATCAGGTAGCGCAGAAACTGATGTGCCTTTTGAGATGCTTCATATCCTATGGAAACAGCTTCCGACGAAACCAGAAATTTTTCCCTAAAGGTAAAATTTGTTTTATCATTACCCGACACGAGCTTCGCATTTGCCGAGCGATTAGAAATTTTCTTAGGATGAAACTTTGCCTCTGGCTGCATCGTACCTGTCAGATAGTCAAGTGACAGTTCCTCTGCATTTCCCTTCTCTGATTTACTGTCCCAATAATATTGATGCCAGGCTTCAAACAGTTCTCCGCTCTCCCACATTTTAACTTCAGGATTCCCATCCACCTCGACTTGAAATAGAACGTAGCTGTCAGGCTTTGGCTTTATTTTTGACAAATCAGACGCAATTGTTTGTTTCGTTACGTATTGACAAACAGCCCTTATTTGAGCGGTCGAATACTGAGACCCAGAAAACGCTTCCAATTGTGCCAAATAGGCCTCTTGCTTTCTCTCGAAATGGTCCAGCTTGCCAACAACCTTCTTGTACTCTTTCCACTTATTGATTCTTTTCTTCAGCATCTCTTTATCATCCTTAGAGGCAGTTCTCTCTTTCTGATTTAGTTCCTTAACATATTTGCGAACCTTATCGTAATGCTTGTCAAACTTCTCTATGTAGCTTCTTTTCCAACCACGCAGCCCAGTCAACCCCTCCAAATAACCGAATTGTTCAAAAACTGGATAAGGGGAAATCGTTGAACTGGTTCGTTTTAAACTCTCCTCCGATGCAGGAATTGTAACAGCAACAAACAGGTTTGCCGGCTTTTTCTTCGTCGCCTTAGTCACCTTTGGGATGGAGTAACAGTCAACGAACTTCCCCTCACCATTGATTACAACCACGGCAATATTATTTGAGTGGTTCGAAATTGTGGTTGTTGAAAGCGGATAGCTCTTTTTCAGGGCTTCCGTATTTTTCTCATAGCTCTCAACCAAATGTTGCCAAAATCCCATGATTATTCCTCCGTTAGCAGATCAGCGACGCTTTGATCATCTGAACCACATGTAAAATTTGTTCCGCTTTCAAACTGTTTTGCAGTCATTGGACGAATAAAGCGACACAAGGCGGGATCGCATTGCGAAGGCGCAGGATATTCAATATACCCATCATTCATCTTTGCCCGCCACAACCGAACAGAAAGTTCTTCTTTCCCGGTTTCATCGGGATAATCATAGCCGTGGAACTGCACTCCAAAATCTAACTGTCCATAGCCGTCGTAATCCCCAGATCCTTCTCCAAATTCACAAGGTTCTACGTACCCTTGGCATTCACGAGCACCTAAAAAGATATCGCGTCGTCCACCCTTCTTAATGCTGCGCCCGGCGATATTATGATGTTTATTTTCGCATCGATCATCAGCGAGTTCCGGGCGGTGTTCGTTCCATTCAAAATGAGCCAGCACTTGATATTCCACATCCCGCAAATAGGTGTAATAGGAAAGATCAGAAATCCCTGCTTCCTTTTTCTTTTTTGGATCTTTTTTGCTCGGATAGACACCATCCATCTGTAGCGTTTTAATCCCTTTCGATTCCGTCTGAATCTTTTTCATCACCCGCACAGCGTCGATATACCAAATGAATGTCGGCTTCCAATAAACGCTTTCCAAGATACCCTTGACTGCTTGGTATGTTGGAATCTGATAGGAAAACTTTTCCCCACCAACCCTCGTTACCGGATCAGAAAAAAGCGCATATTTCCCCCAGACCTTAAATTCAACCGAGTTTCGTTTTCGTTCCATTTTTACCTCCATTTTAAATTTCCAGCAGCGAATACAGCGCTTCGCGTTTTAATCCCATTTCCGGGTCGTAATAGTCAGGACTCAACAGATAAAATTCATTTTTTACTGACCGAATAACATCAACAGCCCGATCTTCTTTCAAACCTTCCAAAACATGCGAATACACAGAAACTGTATATTGTTGCAGTTTTTTCAGGATACGCATTTGCTCTTTTGGGTCATAAGAATCCTCAAACATAGACACAAATCGCAAAGCCCCACCATAAGGAACAACCACTCCGGTTTGAACCGCATCAATAACCGAGAATTCCTTCGCGGCGCGTTCAAAGGCACTGGGAATCCCCCTATATTCATGATTCTTATTACGATCTTTATAGGCTTCTGCCCCCAAAGGGTTTTTACTGAGCAGGCTGTAAACCGTAGTTCTACCGTCCCTTGTGTCGAAATCCATCATTTTCTTTCGATCATAGAAATAATATTTATAAAACGTATCAATGGCCTCTTTGCTCAAAAAACCTGCATCCGCTTTTTCGCGGAACACCCGTGATGTGATAGATTTTCCGCTTTCAATTTCCGGCAATCTCGAAAGTTTTTCATCCTCAACATCCACAACAAAAACGGTCTGCGGCTCTATATGTTCCTTGTTCCGGTTACACCGACCTGCTGCCTGAATAATGCTGTCTAACCCCGCCTTGGAACGAATTACGCAATCAAAAGAAATATCCACACCAGCCTCAATCAACTGCGTACTTATGCACAGAGACAACTGACGGGTCTCTGGTTTCAAATTTGCTCGCAGTTTATCGATCAACTCCATCCGGTGCGCAGGACAAAGGTCTGTTGTCAAAAACACCTTTGCACAATCAAAAGCCGAACACTGTTCAAATACACTTTGAGCCGACTTTTTTGAGTTCAAAATAATCAGAGTGCTTTTGCTTTGAGCAATCTGGCTTTCAGCCAGGCTCGCAATGCCTTCAACCGTTTTTACATCCGCACTCCTGTCCACGATAGATACCCGCTTAAAAATATCTGCCTGATCACAAGGAATTTGAACCAACTCGGGTTTGTCAGATAAACGAACAGGACGGTCAACCTCATGAAGATGCGGTTGTGTTGCTGTGCAAAGCAAGATCGTTGACCTCCCAAATTGACGAAGGAAATTAACAGCATCATTGAATAAATGTGTACACCGAACCGGAAGAGCCTGCACTTCATCAAAAACAATGACTGCATTGGCCATGTTATGGAATTTCCGGAGCTTAGAAGCCTTGTTACTGTAAACCGTTTCCAAGAACTGAACCATCGTCGTCAGAACAATTGGACTATCCCATCGTGAGCATAATAGGCGATACTCACTTTCTTCTCTCTCATCTTCCGGAAGCTCAATACTGGAATGATGTTCCAAAACAATATCATCTGTTCTTTCTCCGAAAACTTTGCGTAATTCACCCGCTGTCTGGTCCAAGATTGAAAGATAAGGAATAACGTAAATGATCCGCTCCAATTCATTTTCTCTGGCATGTTCCAATGCAAACCGCAGACTGGAAAGCGTCTTCCCACCTCCCGTCGGAATGGATAATGTATAAATTCCTCTTGAGCACCCTCCCGACTCCTTGCATTGCTGAGAAATTTTTTGACGGATTTGATTCAGTTCCCCTTCGGCAGAGAACCCGGATAAATACTCCTCCAAAAAACGCCCTATCCATGTCCACTCCGGCAAATAACTCTTCACATCAAGTCCCGCGCTATTGCAGCGATCCGCATCAACAACGCAGGAAAAGAGCGTTTTTGTCAGAAGGTGCAACATGAACGGCGCATCCAGCTGATGCTGTTGGCATATATTAAAAGCGGCCAGAAACTCAGACTCAATCGATTTTAAATCAATGTCTGGACGAAAATTTGCAACCGCTTCTTCGTAGTGCAGTTTATCTTCCGGCTTGGTGATTTTTTTGGACAAAGTTCTTTCGCCATCAGAAATAGAATCAAACAAACCACTATGATGTGACGAAATCACATTGCCCAAAATATCCGAAATCAATCGATCCGAAATAGATTCGTCAACAAACTTTGCCCCTTGCAACGCATGAATCACCTCACCGCGCCTTGCATCTTCGCCATTAATGCTGCGCTGCAAATAATCCTGAAAGACTCCTGTATACTTCCCTTGATCGTGGAGAAGCCCTGCGAGCGAACCGACACTTCCAAACCCAAACTTACCGGCAAACAGTTGAGCTAACCCGGAAACGGCTGCCAAATGTTCAGACAGCAGTTGATTCTCACGAGCATAGAAAATCATACCAAAACTCCTGTTTCCAAATCATGCCAAAGACCTGCATTCCACGCCCAATCCTCACTTTTAAACAACTGGGCGAATGCAGCGGCACGGCCAGCCACATTCTCCAAATGCGCCTCCAGCCCCTGCCATTCTTCCGGCGGGGCTCCCTCTTTGCTGTGGGCGTAGTATGCCATATCCACCTGACTGTTCAGCTCCTTGAACCTCGGCCATATCGTAAGGGTCTGCCTTCCAAATAACAAGCGACAACCCGTTCATATTATCCGGTGCCGGTCAATTTCTTTCCCGACCATTCCTTGTTCATGATAGCGAGTGGGCTGAAACTCCACCCTGCTTACAGCAAAAGAGAAGAATCAGAGATCACATTCCCAAAAGTCGTGATTCTGAATACCCAATCGCTCAGGATCAACCAAGGGCTCCCCTTCAATCAACGACTTCACTTTTGCACCCCAGCGGGTATCCGGCGCCATCTTTCGCAGAAGATATTCCATCACAGCGATAAAGCGGGCAAACGCATTTCTCGGAAGCTCAGGCCAATGATCTTTGCTTTTGGGAGGGAAGGCCAAGCGGCGTCCGTAAATCTGGGAGTGATGCGCACACATGTTTCTCATGTAGGTCAGCGAATGAAGCCATGACTCTAAAATATCGGGCGGCAAATCAAAAACTCTGGATATGCATTTCCGGTCTCGTGAAATCTTCAAATGGGCATACACCCTGGACCAGCTGCCCAGTGACATTACCTCAATCAGCATCCATGACGGCGGATATTCCGGTTCGTCATAGTTTGCATAATAGTGCGTAATAAAAGGCTGCCGCTGTTCAAATTTATCGGACCCCTCCTCTGCAGTGAACGCCGTTGCCTGTTTAATGTTTCGTATCAATCCGCTATAGGAAAAATCATCCGTTTCTTTAAACAGATCATCATTGAGATACCAGTGACCTGTTCCATGCCGATGGGAAAGCTCGTAAGCGATAACCGTGCGGACGCCCACTTCGATGCGTTCGATTGCATCCATCACCAGAAGACGAAGATGGCGGTCAAAGACATAGAGAGAGAGAATGTCTTCGAAGGAGGCCCCATCCTGAAAACGATGGCTGCGGTTTCCATCCGTATGATCTTCTTCGAACAGATAACCATAACCAGACAGGCGGTAGTAGTTAATGTGCGTGAGATAGTGACGAGCTCGCCCCCTGTCGGGAACCGTCAGGTTCCGTGATTCGAACAAGGCAATCATTTCATCCACCGACAGGGGCGGTTTGGCATATATTCGATCTTCTCTAGACATAAAAAAAAGCCCGCACTGGTACGCATTGTAAAGAGGCGCTGCGGGTGTTGTTAGATGAAATAAACCAGAATCCCTCACGCCCTACAATATTTTATTCTATATTTTGTTTCTTTCTAATCATAAAGAGGCCCGCCAAGATTTTTGCACACAGTTTGATCAGCTTACATTCCTTCCTTTTTCAGAGTCTGACCTCTACAACAACCTCGGCGTTTTGTTCAGTGGACCTGGCCCCTGAGTCTTCTTCAATCGCCGTCTTTGTCAGTTGGTTGAAATATACTGTTTGGGCGTAACGACTGGAATGCCGTCATACGCTTTCAAATCGAGCAAATGCCTGTTGCCAGAAACAATGAAATCAGCCCTAACACTTACGGCACAGGCCAGGAAGATATCATCGGCAGGATCTTTCAGTATAACCACTTCCGGAAGCGGTTTCGGCAACACGACAGTTGCATGTCGTGTCAACCAGTACACGATATCAGCAACCGTCAATCCCGCGCATTTCAAGATGGCAGTGAATTTTGGCCGCTGTATGACAGCAAATAATTCATCCAACATAGGGCGCGAGGCAAACATCAAATTTCTCTTGTTCTCCACACGTAAAAGCAATTCACCGGGAATGCCACCCCAAAGCAATCCTGAGATGATCACATTGGTATCTATGACTAAATGATTCATACGAAAAAGGGTAGCCTGAAAACGCGGGACTATTCTCCCGTCTTTTCCCTGCCTGCATTTTTCTCGCTGTGAACCTCATCTATAATCTGATCAAGATCTTCGGGGGTCATCATATCCGAAGCCCCGGAGCTCTTGAAACGCTCCTGCATTTCCCGAACGCTGATTTTCTTCTCAGGCTGCCGCCTGTATTCTGCCTGCTGTATGGGTTCGATTCTGAATGCAGGTTTGGAATTCTTTACAACCGTAAAGCTCTCCCCCTGCTCAGCGCGTTTTGCAATAGAAGCCAGAGAAGTTCGTATGTCTTGGACTGAGATAATTGAGCTCATATGAATTTCCATCTTTTATATCATACGATAAACCATACATTTTATCTTTTTCTTTATCAAGCGATAATTGCGTCTCCTTCATAAGCTTCGACTTCATCCGGCGGCGAGGGCGGCGACATTTTTCAAATGCGCCTCCAGCCCCTGCCATTCTTCCGGCTGCCCCCCCCCTCTTTTTGCTGTGGGCATAGTACTGCATTTTGCTGTTTGCCAGCCCCTGAAACCTCGGCCAAAGGATAACTGATCTCTTTTTTAGCGACCAAAATTTCACGTATAACCTTCTGCCGGGTTTCGGTTCTCCTGATCATACAAATGTTTATCGCCTGAAATCAGATCATCCGCTCTTACAGTGACGGCGCACCAAGACCGCAGTTCTCTTCTTGGATAAACGATCATAAAAGCGAAGTGTGGTGCATCTGTTTACGCCTGCACATCTATGGCTCAGAGAGGGCGCCATCGACGGCAATGAAGCGGAGCGATATGGCAACTATGCCAACCGCCGAATGTAGGGTAAAAACTTCAGGCGACGGGACTTGACATTTAAAAAACAAAACGTAAGGTCTCTTTCTTACAGTCTGCAAGTTCCAGCGTAGCTCAATGGTAGAGCGGGTGGCTGTTAACCACTAGGTTGTAGGTTCGAGCCCTACCGCTGGAGCCAACTCAGCCCGCATCCGTAAATCGGCACAAAGACAACGCGCCGCTTTTTTTCCACGCGTCAGGGATGCAGTTCTTTGTGCTTTGCTATGACAGCCTGTAAGATCTTTTCTTTCATAGCTTCATCCTGTTCCAACAGCACTCGTGCAGCATCTTTACCTTGTCCGAGCTGCTGTCCTTCGTAGGATAGCCATGACCCCCGTTTATCGACGAGATTCATATCAATCGCGGCATCTATGATCGATCCTTCATAGCTGATGCCCTGTGCGAAGAGAATATCGAACTGGGCCTCCGTAAAGGGCGGGGCCACTTTATTTTTTACCACTTTAGTTTTTACACGGTTGCCGATGGCGTTGCCGGAGGAGTCTTTCAACGTCGCTATGCGCCGCATATCGATGCGGACGGAAGAATAGAATTTCAGCGCACGACCGCCCGGGGTCGTTTCGGGATTACCGAACATGACACCTACTTTTTCGCGGATCTGATTGGTAAAGATGCAGCTAGTCTTGGATCTGTTAATGTGTGCGGTCAGTTTACGCATGGCCTGAGACATCAGACGGGCCTGCAGGCCGACGTGCGAGTCCCCCATAGCCCCTTCCAATTCCGCGCGCGGAGCCAACGCGGCTACCGAGTCGACCACAACCACATCCAGCGAATTGCTGCGCACTAATGACTCGGCAATATTTAACGCCTCTTCGCCCGAATCGGGCTGTGAGACGAGCAGATCATCCAGATTGACGCCTATCTTCTTCGCGTACTGCGGGTCCAGCGCATGTTCCGCATCAATAAAGGCCGCCATGCCTCCGCTTTTCTGAGCATTGGCAATAATGTGGGATACGAGCGTAGTTTTACCCGATGATTCAGGACCGAATATTTCTATAACGCGGCCGCGGGGAATACCACCAATACCCAACGCTAAATCCAGCGTTACGGCTCCAGTCGAAATATGCGGCATATTCGTGTCGGCGTGCTCCGACCCGAGCCGCATAATTGCCCCGTCTCCATATTCTTTCTGAATTTGCGATAAAACTGCTTTCAGTTCTGCGGGGATATCTCTTTCGCTCTTATTTGCCGCATCATTCTTTGCCGATCCTGCTTTAGCCATGCTCACTTGCTCCTTTCAAAAATACTCAATTTCCTGCAGTGCCCTACGCCATCATACGTGAGGCTTTTTCTGTTATCAGAATACGGTTCTATCACAGAGTTTCCGAATACACAATCCTTAGACCGATCTATTCACCGCGAATCCACTTCGGCACCCGCATCCCAAACAGCCGCCGGTACGTGATCGACAGCGTGCCCACAAACCTTTAGGAGGCCGGTTGTTCACTCATCGTCCAGCGCTCCGATGCAAAAACGACGCACAAAGTCCAATGCCGTCAGCGATGTCCTGATGCGTATGCTTTCACGCTGACCGGCAAATGTGTGGCGGCGGTACACCACCCGTTCCTCATCGGCCAGACCGATGTAGACTAGGCCCACCGGCTTTTCTTCCGTCCCGCCCGAAGGACCTGCGATACCGGTGACAGCCAGACCCAGATGGGTACCCAGCTTTCGCCGTACGCCCTGTGCCATTTCCATCACTGTTTCTGCGCTGACCGCTCCGTATTTATCGAGTGTCTCTTTGCGTACGCCCAGTAGCTGTCGTTTGACCTCATTGGAATAACAGATGACACCGCCTTCAAAATACCGGGAGCTGCCGGCCACGCTTGTCAGCTCAGCGCCGATCATGCCGCCCGTACAGGATTCCGCAACAGCAATGGTTTTATTCTGTTCTAAGAGAATACGTGCGAGGGCTTCTACCAGCTCCATGCGTTCATCGGCGAATACATGGGCCCCCAGCAACTGTTTCAACTGCCCGATACAGCCATCGAGCGCTTTACCGTCGGACGATCGCAATCGTATTTCCACCCGGCCCGGTGCCGCACAGTAGGCCGCTTTTACACCCGGCGGCGGCAGGGAATACTCTCCCATCAAGGTCACAATATCCGCTTCGGGAACTCCGCCAGTCATGAGGATTTCCTCGCGCACTCCGGGGTCGGCCACCTGCGTTTTAAGCCAGGGCACTACGTGATCTTCCAGAATGGCATTAAATTCGCGGGGCGGGCCGGGCAGCAGTACGAGGGTGTGGCGCTCATCGACATCAATCCTTTGACCAGGGGCGTACCCTACTCTGTTTGAAAGAGCTATGGCTCCATCAATAATACGGGCCTGGCGGGCCTGCGCAGGTGTAAATACCCTCCCCGAAAGCTGACACCGCTCTCTGATTTTTCTAATCGAAGCCTCATCTTCAACCACGTTCCGATTCAGCAGGTCGGCGACAACATCGACCGTTATGTCATCCTCTGTAGGCCCCAGTCCGCCACTAATAAACAGCACCCGGCTTCGACTCATCGCCGCGGCGACAGCGTCCCGCATGATCGCCGGTTCATCGGGAATGGTGGTATCGCGTGAGAGTTCCAGACCGGTCGCATGTAACTGATGCCCCAGTACCTGAGCATGACGATTAACGGTTCTACCGCTCAACAACTCACTGCCCGTGGATACCAGCTCAAACACGGGCGGCATGCCCGAACTGCTGTCCGCTAAGGCACCTGATGAGATCTCAGTTTTCATAGCCTTCAGGATGGGCCTGATGCCAGTCCCAGGCCGTCTGTATTATTGTCTTCAAATCGGCCATCTGCGGATTCCATCCGAGTAACCTGCGGGCCTTTTCAGCGCTTCCTATAAGGCGGTCCGGATCGCCAGGGCGGCGCGGGCTCACTGTAGCCGGAATGGGGTGGCCTGTTACCTCACGAGCCATTTCAATGACCTCTCTGACCGAGTAACCGTCTCCGTTACCCAGATTGAAGGGCCCGTGAAAGTCACCTTTGAGGGCGAGAATATGGGCCTGTGCAAGGTCAACAATATGAATGTAGTCGCGAATACAGGTACCGTCAGGCGTGTCATAGTTGTCACCGAAAATAGAGACGCTCTCTTTTTGTCCCAGGGCCACCTTCAGTACGTTGGGTATCAGATGGGTTTCAGGCTGGTGATCTTCACCATATTTAGCCGTCGCACCACAGGCATTGAAGTAACGGAGAAAGACGGCGTTCATGCCCCACTGCTCATGGCACCAGTTGAGGATTTTCTCAAAGAGATATTTTGATTCGCCATACGGGTTGACCGGATGCTGGGGATGGCTTTCGGGGATAGGCACTTCAACGGGCTTACCGTACGTTGCACAGGTCGACGAAAAGATGATTTTATTAACGCCGCAGTCCCGCATGGCATTGACCAGGTTCATGCCGCCACCCGTATTATTGTTAAAATACATCATGGGATCTTCCATGGACTCACCCACCAGGGCATACGCGGCAAAATGCATCACGGCATCGGGGGCGGCATCGGCCATAGCCCTGCGCACGGTTTCTGCGTCTCGCAAGTCACCTTCGATAAAGGAAGCGCGGGGGTCTACCGCAGCGCGATGCCCTCGCTCCAGGTTGTCAAAGACGACCACTTCATGATGCTGGTCAAGCAACAGCTCAGCGGTAACACTGCCAATGTAGCCCGACCCACCAGTGAGAAATATCTTCATTCCATGCCTGCCTATTTCTGATTTACATTCTTAACCGTTTGACACACTGCCGCACCTCGCACAGCAACCCCGCACGCTTGCGCCGCGCAGTGAGGATTCTTATTTTTTTACGCACGTTATTGCAAGGTTCAAGTTGTTGATTCCCCGTCTTCGAGGGCCCAGCTCATATCGTCCGCCGTTTCCCACACGGCCGCGTCGACATAAATGGGTGCTTCCTGCTGCAGGGCCAGTGCCACCGAGTCGCTCGGCCGGGCATCGAGTTCCACCACCGCCGTTCCCAATTCGTTGTGCTGCCGCAGGAATAGGCGGGCAAAAAAGGTTTCCTGTTTCAGATCGTTAATCACGACCTTCTGGAGTTCAATAGAAAACCCGGCCATAAAATGCCCCATCAGATCATGGGTCAGCGGGCGCGGGGTTTGTTCTCCGGAGAGATACATACCAATCGCAGTGGCCACCATAATATCGACAAAAATGGCAATCACTTTTTGCCCGTCCGTGAGAAACACTCCGCTGCCGGATGGAGTGGGGACGAGCGCTTTAACAGTTACCAGTACATCGCCTTTTTTCATCGTATTCACCGGCTGCGCGACTACATACCCCGCGTAATGTAGATCACCATAACAAATATACCTATTATCATAACGGCTGACAAAAATGTATTCATACACGGGAGATTACTCAAACCCTTCAGAACCTTCAATAAAAAAGACCTTTCTCCATTGTCAGGGCCACTAGCCTGTCGGAAAAGACTTGCGGTAACTATCGAATAACCCCGACTCCGCTGTGAAGACCCCGCAATCCACTCTTGATTCTATGCAACGCCCCCCGCTATACTGCCGCTTTAATGAAAGGGCTGCATATGAATCATGAATCAATCATGCTGGGAGTCAGCGGTGGTATCGCGGTATACAAAGGGGTCGATCTGGCGAGCCGTTTGAAAAAAAACGGTTTTTCGGTCTATGTCGCGATGACACCGGGGGCCAGTGCCTTCGTGCGACCGCTGAGCTTTGCGGCCGTCACCGGCAATCCCGTATTAACATCCCTTTTTCCGGATGCCTCCGGTGCGGCGGACAAGGCGCTCTATCCGCACCTCTACCCGGCATCTGAGATCGACTGTTTCATTCTGGCGCCCGCTACGGCCAATACGATTGCCAAAATAGCATGTGGCCTGGGCGAGGATATCGTCAGCGCCTCCTGCCTGGCTCTGAAATCATCCTGTGCCCGGTTTTTCTGTCCGGCTATGAATACCCACATGTGGAATCAACCGGTCGTCCAATCCAATGTCGAACGACTCGAACAGCTCGGCTGGAAACGTATCGGTCCCGCATCGGGTACGCTGGCTTGCGGTGTTGAAGGTGAAGGCCGGATGAGTGAACCGGAAGACATTGTAAAACAGGTCCATGAACACTTGAAAAGAATGTAACAAAGGATGGTGCACCATGGCGCATATCGCTGTTCTGGATGTCGGTAAAACCAATAAGAAAATGATCGTCTTCAGTGAGGATCTCGAACCCCTGCACACTGAATACAAGGTGTTTGAGGCGGATGAATCGGGTGCCGTTCATTACGAACCCGTCGAGGAGACGGAACAATGGTTTTTTGAGCAACTCGGCACGCTGGCCCGTTCGTATGATATCAAAGTCATCAGCATTACGACACACGGGGCTACCCAGGTATTTCTCGATGAAAAAGGTGTTCCCGCTCTGCCAACCCCCGCCTATACGACCCCAGTCCCCGATGGTTTTGACGAACGTTTTTATCAACGGGCCGGATCGGAACGGGCCTTGCACAAAAGCTATGCCACCCACAATCTGGGGATGGCCAATCTTGCCAGGATGATCGCATTTGTTCAGGAGCGATTTCCCGAGGCCTTTCAAAGAGTCAGAACAATTCTGAATTACCCCCAGTATTTCGGGTTTAAACTGACGGGCAACATGGGGGCCGACTGCACGTTTACCGGCTGCCACAGTTACCTGCACGACTTCGATCGAATGGACTGGTCGCCCGTGGCCGACGCACTGGGCATTCGCGATCTCCTGCCGGACAGCATCCACAAACCGGGCGACATTCTCGGAACCGTACATCCTGAAGTGGCGAAGACAACTGGCCTATCATCGGACACTCTGGTTACCTATGGCATCCACGATTCCAACGCATCTCTCTTACCTTTTCTGATACAGAACGAAGACCGTTTTGCCCTCAATTCGACTGGCACCTGGTGTGTCGCCATGTGTCCGGCCCAGGACCATGCCCTGTCCGAACAGGACATCGATCACGGTGTATTCTACAACTGTGACGCCTTTGGCAGGCCCGTCAAAACATCGAATTTCATGGGAGGTCAGGAGCGCTCTACCTGGTGGAATCTGATACAGAAGCTGAACAAAGTCGACCCTGTTCCGGCATTTGACCCCGCCCTCTGTGAAGACATATTGGGACAAGCCTCCGCATTCATACTGCCGGGCGTACTGCCCGGTACAGGCCCCTTCCCCAACTCGCCATCACGCGTCGCAGACTGCGGCCGGGCATGGCTATTGCAGGAGATTGCAACAGGCGCAGCCGAAGGGCCGCAATGGTTGCGACAGCCGGGGTATGCGATGGCGGTACTGTCTCTTGGGCTGGCGGTACAATCCTGCGAGCAGCTCAACCGCGCCGGTGTGGAAGACGGCATGACTATTTATATTGAAGGCGGCTTCAGACATAATGAGACCTATTGCCAAATGCTGGGGGCACTGTATCCGCAGTCGGAGGTAGTCCTTACTGATCTGCAGGAGGCCACGGCCTTCGGGGCGGCACTACTGGGTAAAGCCGCTCTGGAAGAGAAACCGCTGCGCGATACGGCCGACTGCTTTTCCATTCAAGGACACGGGATACAAAAGCGGGCATGGCCGAAAGCCCGCACGTACCGGCAGGCCTACCTGCAATCCGTCTCCGACTTCAGGAAGGAATAGTGAGGCCGCGGCGGATATAGGTCGGAATATCGAGATCTTCGCCGTCATACAGCGTGGCTCGCACCTGGCTGAAACGACCTTTCTGAGCATCCGAATCAAAACCCAGAGTCGTCTGTTTGCTGCGGGCTGATTTTTCGCATTTCTTTTTACTCGAAGGTGCTGCCGACTCTTTAGAGCCGACCTTAGCGGACGACGTATCCTCCGCCCCATCCTCTGGCTTATCCCAAACCTCAGCGGCCACGAGTGCCACTCCGAGCCGGTCACCCATGGAGGCCTGTTCATGCACGGCGAGCCGGAAAAAGGCATCATTGCGAATATCCTGGCTAAGCATATCCGAAACCTGCTGCACCTCACTCAATGCAAGCCCGTTGCCGCCAAGGACACCCATCAGGACCGCCTGCGAACGGCGTACGACGTCAAAACGACTCAATACAGGGTTTTCTCTGAGACGCTCGACGGCCAGCGTCACCCGATCGGGACCGGCCGCTTCACCGTAAGCCATGATACCGGCTCCCTGAACACCCGAGAAAAATTCAATAACATCCTGGAAGCTGACCTGCAGAACACCGCGATGCATAAGCATGGACAATAAAACGTGCAGGTTGGCCATCATATTTTCGTTTACCTGATCGAGAGCCCCGGCCATGGAAAGCGAATCCTCCGCCCAGTCCATTATACGTTGATTGGGTAGACAGAGTACTGCGTCGGCGACCACAGACAAGTCCCGGAAGGCCTGTTCTGCCCGCAGGCACTGTTCTTTTCCCTCCATAAAGAAAGGCAACGTCACATAGGCCAGCACTTTTTGACCGGCCTCCACCCCTAATCGCGCTATGGCCTCCACAGCTCCTGTACCCGTGCCGCCGCCCAGACAACAGACGAGAATCAATACATCCGTTCCACTGAGTTGATCTTTTAAAACCTCTTCATCCTGCCGGACGGACGCCAGTCCTTTTTTCATATCGCCGCCGGCACCCCGCCCTTCCAAAGTCACGCGTCCGAGCAAAAACTGGCGGGGGGCCACGGCGGCGGCCAGCACGTCAGCATCCGTATCCACCAGTACAATATCATAAACCTCGTGGCTTTTGTAAAGTGCGCTGAGCATACGCACCCCTCCGCTGCCCAACCCCATCAGGGTAACGCGGTGCACAGAACTCACTGTCTCATCAAAGGTTGTCATGTGGTTTTTCCCAGCAGGGCTGACAGAATTTTAGATCCCATATGGCGTGAAGGATGTTTGCGCTCTTCGGCCTGTATCGCATATTTCAACAGACCGATAGTGGAGGCGAACTCCGGGCTCTCCGTCGTAATACCGATGCCGCTGACATTGCGCGGGCGGCCTATATGACACGGGCGGTTGAATACTTTTTCCACCAACGGGGCGAGTCCTTTCATTTTGGCGCCGCCCCCGGTACAGTAGATGCCAGCACCTATTTCGTGGAGCAGATGGCGTTCTTCCAATCTTCGCTTGATGATCGTCAACAGTTCTTCCATGCGTACATTGATGACCGTTTGCAGGTCAGCCAGCTTTACAGACATACCGGAAAAAGTGCCCTCGGCGGGCACGGAAACACGCTGATTCTTCTTTTCGTAATCCACGATGGCTGCACCGGAGCTGATCTTTAATTTTTCAGCCTGCGCGTTGGATATTTTAAAACCCATCCGAATGTCATTTGTGATGTGATCTCCCCCTACGCCCACCGCCCCCGCATCAGCCATACACTGCCCCGCGTAGACGACATAGTCCGTTGTGCCCCCACCCAGATCAATCACCAGTGCCCCGGCCTCTTTCGCTTCCGGTGACAGCACCGCCAGTGCCGAGCAGAGGCCGCCAAAAGCCGCTTCCTCCACTTCCAGATCTGCTGTGACCACCACTTTTTCCATATTGACAAAGCAGCTCTGCAGGCCGTGAATAATCAGCGCATTGAGTGAGAGTTTGGTGCCGATCATGCCCAGCGGATTGACCACCCGTGAACCATTATCGATGGTAAAACACTGGTTAATTCCATGCAGGACGCTCCGTTCATTATTCAGTGTGGTAATACGGGAGGCCTCCATCGCATTTTGAATTTCATCCTCACCGATTTCATGATCGGGATCCAGTACGGGAACACTTCCCAGTGTAATCAGTGATTCAATGTGGGATCCGGTCAACAGCAGGTACACGGAGCGGAGATCCACGTCCGCCTGCTCTTCCGCCTGCAGCATGGCTGAGCGGAGACAGGAAAGGGCAAAATCCATATTAACGATTTCGCTCTTGCGCACACCTCTGGAGGGCTGTTCGCCAACACCCGTAACGACCAGACTGCCGTCTTCGCGGCATTCTCCGACCAATATACGAACCCGGGAAGTGCCAATTTCTAACGCTGCTATTGGTGGCCTCGGCATATATCACCTGTATTCAATGGGAAAATTTTTATCGACCCGCATGTCGACCGATCCAATACGGCGCCCCATACCCCGCGCCGTCTCCAGAATAGAGGCCAGGCGGATCAGGCGGTTCTTAACATCGGTTCTTTTAAAGAGGATGCGTTCACCACCTATGAGTTGCATATCCAGCAGGTCTTCATATCCCACATCAACGGTGCGAATCTTCACATAATTGCCCAGCGATGATGAATTACACAAATCAAGTACGTGCAGCGCATCCAGCACCGCTTCACTTTGAATGCGGGTTCCCGGGCGCAGCCCGGCATCCTTCATCCCGACAATATGGGGAAGCGAAGCGGCCTTCGTGCTGGGTCCCAGAATGGCCCCTTCGCGATCGACGGTGAAATTGTAGCGACGCCGGGCATAGCCGAGATTGGCAACCGGAAGCCTCTCTCTGATGTGTATGCGCAACGTGTCAGGCAAATCGCGCTCCACATCCACATGGTCTATAATAGCCACGCTCTCCAACGTATTCCGCACCTGCCCCAGATCGAGGGCAAACAAATTCATACCGGCCCGCACACCGGCATACTCCATAATGCGCTCTTCGTCGAGACGCCCATCTGAACGCAAATCCAGATGACGCACGGTAAAGAGGTTGTTGCGGGTAAACATTTGCTGCATCAGATAGTGTACGCCGTTGATGCCGCCCCACAGCACCAGCGTCAGTATCAGTGCCGACGCGAGGAGTACAGTCAGTTTATTCATCCGCTGTTGCTTTTTCTCTTCGGAGCGGGCCGAAACGCGCAAAACGGGTCTGGATGAAGACCGCCGGCTAGCCTTACGACGCCGATTACTCTGCTTTTTATCCTTCGTGAACAAGCTCATTTTTTTTACTCACAGCATACGCACAACATTTATCACAGCACTACATTATCGTGACTGGCGAAGGTTCTCAAACCCTGAGTGCAGAAAACGACTATAGCGATCATCTCTCCGGCTTTAAAGAAGCTGTTTCCATAATTTTTCGGCACAGCGAAGCAAAATGATAACCGGCACACGCCGCGGCTTTGGGAAGCAGACTGGTCTGCGTAAAACCGGGGATGCTGTTTAATTCGAGTATGTAGAGTTCCCCGTCACGGTCCAATCGAAAATCAACGCGACCCAGACTGCTGCATGACAGTGCGTCATACAACCGCAGCGCCAATGAACGGCATCGCTCAGCGACATCGGCATCCAGGGCTGCGGGGACCTCATACTGCGTCTTTCCTGCTGTATATTTCGCCTCGTAATCATAGGAACCGGCGCCGGGTATAATTTCCACTACCGGCAGCACTTCACCGTCAACAATACCCACCGTCAACTCCCGACCCGGGATATACTGCTCCACCAGCACGCGCTCTCCATAGGTGAAGGCTCGCTCCAGCGCCAACGGCCATTCTTCCATTTTCTCCACACACATTACGCCAATGCTGGAACCTTGGCCCGAAGGCTTTATAACGGATGGCAGCCCCCACTCCGGCGCGGCGGCAACACTCGCACAGTCACCCGGTCGCTGACACCTGTCGAGTGCCAACCATCGCGGTGTCGGCAGCCCGTGGTCCTCCATCACTTCCTTGCTCAATATTTTATCAAAGGAGAGGCGGCTCGATACCGGCCCCGAGCCGGTATAGGGCACTTTCATAGTCTCCAGCACCTCCTGCAATCCACCATCTTCACCGAACGTGCCGTGCAGGGCATTAAAGACTGCCTCCACATCGGGTGCCACCTCGACAGCGGCTTCCCTTACATCGATGAGGTCCACCCGGTATCCGGCTTCTTGCAATCCGGCGCCGACCGCTTCGCCCGACCTGAGGGATACATCGCGCTCATCTGAAATGCCCCCGAGCAGGACGCCCACTTTTTTAAATCTATTCATGTTCCTGCTCCATCATCGCTTCGGCCACTTTATACACATCACCGGCTCCCACCACAAGCACCAGGTCCCCCGAAGCGGCATTTTTTCTGATGAAGGATACGCCATCCTCCAAACGGTCCAGCTGTTCACAAGGCCGTGCACCGGCGGCCTCCAGCGCTTCCGCCAACGAACGGGAAGTGCCCTCGGCATTGACTTTTTCCGATGCACTGAAAACGGGCAGCAGGCCCAGTATATCGACTTTTCGAAGGGCTTCCGCCAACTCCGTTTTCATAGCCGCCGTCCGGGTGTAGCGATGTGGTTGATAGACCATGATCAGCCTGTTGTGCGGCATGGAGTGAGCACTTTCCAGCAATGCTTCCAATTCCGTCGGGTGATGTGCATAATCCGTGTATATGCAGGAACCCCGGTAGCGGCCCACCCGTTCAAAGCGGCGTTTTACAGGTGTAAAGTGGTGCAGTGCTTCTGCGACCACTTCTTTGTCGAGACCCCAATGGAGGCAGACGGCAAAAGCGGCCAGGGCATTTTGAGCGTTGTATTTTCCCTGCACGGGAAGTTCCAGCAGTATGGAAGACCCGCCAGCATGGACGGCGCAACAGATTCCCAGCTCTGTGTTTCCAACCACTTCTCCCCGCACATCAGCATCCCGGCTGAAACCATAGGATATGGAGCCGCCTTGAGAACGCCCGACGGCAGCGGCCCGGACATCGTCCGCACAATAGACAACAGGTCCGGACGTTTGATCTGCCAGTTGCTGATACGTTTCGAGCAAGGCATTGAAATTTTTAAAGTGTTCGAGATGATCATGCTCGATATTGGTCAAAACAGACACTTCAGGATAATAATAAACAAGGGTGCCGTCGCTCTCATCGGCCTCGATAACGGCGCCTTCCCCGATACCGCACCCGGCGGCGAGGCCCGACTGATCCAGCGCCCCGCCGACAAAAAATGACGGAGCACACCCCGCACTCTTCATGATGTGCACAATCATCGCCGTGACGGTCGTTTTTCCATGGGTTCCGGTCACCGCAACGGTGCGTTTTTCCCGGGCCCAGCGGGCCAGCGCCTCTCCCCGCTTCATGATACGCAAACCCCGTTTCTGCGCTGCGCACCACTCGGGATTGTATGTCGGTATGGCTGTACTGTAGATCAGCCGCTCCACATCATCCGTGAGATGATCCGGATGATGCCCGAGCGCACACGGGATACCCAGGCCTTCCAGCCAGTCGGTATAAATAGATTTTTCCAAATCACAACCACTCACTCGATGGCCGCCCTGATGCAACAGGCAGGCCAGGCCCGCCATACCCACACCGCCAATGCCCATCATGTGGATGTGTTTCTTCATTGTGATTATGCGCGTTCAACAATTTGTTCTATCAGTTGCCCGAGGTTCTCAGCCCCGTTCAGCAATGGTGTCGTTCTATGAGATGTCCGCATGGCATTCAGTTTGTCGGGTTTCCGACACAGTGATTCCACGTAATCGGCCAGCCAGTCGCAGGTCAGCTCGCGTTCCTCCACGCAGTCTACAAGATGCTGCTTTTCCAGGACGGCGGCATTTTCCAGTTGATGATTATGAATGGCATAAGGATAGGGAATCATCAGAGCCGGAAGTCCAAAGCCCTGCACTTCTGCACACGTTGAAGCGCCTGCGCGGCATAGTATAAAATCCGCACGCCCGTACACATTTTCCATATCCGGGATAAAGGCCTCTACCCTGGCTGCCAGGCCTTTTTGGTGATACACTTTTTCCACCCATTCACGGTCCTCGCAACCGGTGATATGGGTCACTTCCAGGGTTCCGGGGCGGAGGCGGCAGAGGGCCTCGCTGACGATTTCATTAATACGGTGCGCACCGCTGCTCCCGCCCATTACAGCGAGGTGCAGCGGGGCATCGGGCGCGCGAGTCATTTGCTGCGAGCGAGCTGCCCGCATGGCCGCATACAGATCAGGGCGTAACGGCATACCGGTAACCTCAAGGCTGACGCCTTTCAAATGGAATCGCGTCGCATCGAATTGAGAGGCAACGGCCGCCGCCCCACGGCTCAACAGTTTGACGGCGCGGCCCGGTATAACATTGGCTTCGTGCAGCACATAGGGGAGGCCGGCCATACGGGCGGCCACCGCGGGACCTACCGAGGCATAGCTGCCCATCGCCAGTACGACATCCGGCTTCCGACTCGCCAATTCACTGCGGGCGCGCCGCACGGCGCCGGCCAGCTTCACGGCAGCACTCACATGGTGCAGGCGGCCTTTCCTGACAAAACCTGCCGATGGAATAATCACCACCGGCCCCTCCCAGCCAACCAGAGATGCCTTCTCCTGCTCTTTTCCCGTCATCCATAGTTCAACCTCATGACCCCGATGCTGAAGATACAGCGCCGTTGACAAACCTGGCAGAATATGTCCCCCCGTTCCCCCGCAAGCCACGGCCACTTTCATTCAAGCCCCTCCCTTTCAACATGGGCCAGCACTTCGCCGGCCAGGTAGAGTGAACCGGTGACCAATATTGCACCGTCATTTTTTCGGGCCCATTCGAGAGCCGTCTTCAACAGATCAGGCCATTGGCCTGGCATACATGGCACCCCATTGACGCGCGCAATCGTCTCTAGCTCATCTGCGGTATATGCGCGCTCGGATGACATTCCAGCGCACCAGCAAACCGTCGCCTCGCAATGCAGTTTGCAGAGCATCTGCACCGCATCCTTATCGCGCATAGAAGCAAAAACAACGCCCATTGGATGGGTTTTGAGCAAACCACGCATAGCCCTCAAGGTCGCGGTGACAGCCGATGGATTGTGAGCGCCGTCGAGAATAACGGGAGGCTCTGTGCTGAGCACCTGGAAGCGCGCCGGCCAATGCACCTGCTCCATACCCCTCGCTATCAGTTCCGGTGTCAATGGATACCCCCGATCCATCAAACATACGGCCGCCTGGGCAGCGATGACGGCATTGCGGGCCTGATGTTCCCCCAGCAGCGGCAGCGTCGCAGTGGGAATGCGGCAGGAACTCGTTTCGATGGTGAGGCGCTGACCGGTCAGGCTGGCATTCTTCACCGAACAGGAACACTCCTGTTCGACCCTGAAGAGAGGGGCGTGGAGCCGCGCCGCGGTCTCCACAATAATTTTTTCGGCAGCGGGCTTCACCTCACCCGAGACACAGGGTACCCGCTCTTTAATGATACCGCTCTTTTCAGCGGCAATCGCCTCAAGGGTGTCACCGAGGTACTGCTGATGATCCAGATCTACAGACGTTATAACACTCAATTCGGGCTGTACGACGTTCGTTGCATCCCAGAGGCCTCCCATCCCTGTTTCCAGAATGACAATATCCACAGGTTCACGGGCGAAGCAATGAAAGGCCATGACCGTACTGAATTCAAAGAAGGTGGCGGGGCGAAAGCCGTTCGCGGTACAGCGGTTATCGGCCTCTTCCACGACCTGTACCAGCTCCATGAGCTGCGCATCGTCAACGGGTTTGCCGGAAAGGATAAAGCGTTCATTGAATGACACCAGATGCGGAGAGGTGTAAAGCCCTGTCTTCAATCCGGCCGCCCTCAGGATACTTTCGAGCATGGCGCAAACCGATCCCTTACCATTCGTCCCTGCCACATGAATTACGGGTCGGGACAGATGCGGATTATGCAACTCGGCGAGCAGGGCCAAAGTGACATCCAGTCCGGGCTTAATACCCATGGAAGTCCGTCTGAATAGATCCGGTAAGGTCAATCCTTTACCTGCGCCTCGTACTTAGTGAGTGAAATACCGGAGAAGTCGCACAATCGTATCTTTCAGTTCGCTGCGGTGCACGACGTCATCAATCAAACCGTGTTTTTCAAGAAATTCAGAACGCTGAAAACCCGGTGGCAGATCCTGCTGAGTTGTCTCTTTGATAACCCGCGGACCGGCAAAGCCGATCAGGGCATTGGGTTCGGCCAGGATCACATCACCGAGCGTTGCAAAGCTGGCCATGACACCGGCTGTAGTTGGATTGGTGAGCAATGATATATAGGGCAACCCCGCATCATGGTGCCGGGCAATGGCGCCGCTGGTTTTGGCCATCTGCATAAGGCTGAACATTCCTTCATACATACGGGCACCGCCGGATGCACAGGACAGCACAACAGGCCAGCCTCGCTCCGTCGAGCGCTCAAACACACGGGTCACTTTTTCACCGACCACGGACCCCATACTGGCGCCGAGAAAATTAAAATCCATGACTCCCATTCCCACGTCGATAAGACCCATCCTGGCGTGACCGCAGGACACCGCATCATTGTAGCCGGTCTTTTTTATATTCTGCTCCAGTTTACTGGGATAGGATTCAGTGCCGGTAAACTCAATGACATCCACGCTTTTCAAGCCGGCATCCCATTCCTCGACCCACCCCTCATCCGCGAGCATATCGAGCCGCTCCTGGCGGGTCAAACGATGATGAAAGTCACATTTGGGACAGACCGACATAGAGGCTTTAAGCTCTTTTTTATAAATAATCTCATTACAGGAAGGGCACTTAAGCCATAGCCCGTTGGGGAGATCCCTCTTCTTCACCTGTATGGTGGAATAATTCTTACTACCGAACAATGCCATGGCATAACTCCTCAATAAAAACTTCGTGCAACAGTGACTACCTGCACCTGCCGGGCGCCGGCGCACTTCAACGCCACCGCACACTCACTGGCCGTCGCCCCGGTCGTCATCACATCATCGACCAGCAGCACATTCCGTCCATCAAGGCGGCGACCCTTTAATACCCGAAACGCATCTTTTACGTTATCCATCCGAGCGCCCGCTGTCAAACGTGTTTGCGTTCCAGTTTTTTTCACCCGCTTGAGACCCCTGCGCAAAAAAGGCTTCTGCAGCACCACGGAGAGGCGTGAACCAAGCAATGCGGCCTGGTTAAACCCCCTTTGCAGTCGGCGCACAGGATGCAGCGGCACGGCACAGACCAGGTCTATATCATCCACCTCCCAATGCATGCGGACACAGGCCTCCAGCCACTGCACCGTATCCGGCAACACCCAGAAACCCTGACGGTATTTTAACAACCGGAGGCACGTGGCCGCAACGCCGTCATAGAGGGCAAAAGAGCGGGCTTTGTCAAAGGACTTGGGATACTCGAGACAATGCCAGCAGGTATAGGCGTGGTCAATTCGGCCGGAAACCGGATTCCCGCACAGACTGCAAAAAGGCGATTTAAGTGTAATGATACGGGACAGACAGTCCCAACAGAGCTGATGCTCACCGCTTTGCACGGGACCGTTGCAGGCGGCGCACACACGCGGATAAAAAAGATCCAGCAAACTGGTGAGCGGTTCTTTCATAATTCAATTTGACATACCATGGCTTTTCAGGTAGCGTCACACCCTTACTTTTTGAAAGACGGGTCGGTAGCTCAGCTGGTAGAGCAACGGACTTTTAATCCGTAGGTCCTGGGTTCGAACCCCAGCCGACCCACTTTTACACCCATTCATCCCGCCTTTAAACGGTTGCGCCTGTACAGCACAAAAGCCGCCGCCAACAACGGCAACAGCAGTCGAATTTCGTAAAGGGCTCGCCTCACATTGACCCACTGCAAAACCTCTGACAACGAATGTTTACTAAATGCCGGAAAGATCGTAAAGGGAAATTGAAGAAAGGTATCGGAAAAGGGCCAGAACAGGGGAATACCATAAGGCGCTTTTTCGTCAATAGTCATCATATCCGCCGCCAGATGCGAAAGGAGTAAGGCGAAGATGAACAGGAAGCCTGCCCTATTCTCTTTCATTAACAGCTTGATCAATCCCCAAACGGCTACGGAGAGAACAGCAACCCCCACCAGAGAATGAGTCCAGCCATGATGATAACGGTTTAACTGGCCGACGATTATTCCGGGCAGATAGTCCAGATCGGGAATATTAGCCACGATGACGGCCAACAGCAGTGGGCTCAGGTTCTTTCGACTGATGAAGGGGCTGTTACGACAGTGAAAAGACCCTATAACAGAACCGATAAGAGAATGACCTATGGGTGAACACATCGCTCTCTGCCTGTCGATAACCCGTACACTTCATTGATCAAAACCGTTCACTCCTTCGGCGGGTACATCTGCCGCCGTACGCGAATTATGCATCCATACCTACGCATTCACCAGGTGGCCGACCGTGAAGCCAGCACTTTCAATCATGTGTTTATCGGCGTCAAAGTTCTGACCACCGGTAGTTAAATAGCCATTGGTAAACATCGAGTTGGCGGGATAGAGGGCAAAGACCTGCATTTCCCGAAGGCAGGCTTCGCGGCCGCCGGCGACCCGTATTTCTTTGGACGGATGGACAAAGCGAAACATAGCCAGGGCGCGCAGACAATCGGACGGCTTAATCATAGGATGTCCGGCCAGGGCCGTACCTTCCCTGGGATTTAGAAAATTGATGGGAATAGAGTCCACGTCGAGTTCTTTTAGTGAGAGCGCCAGATCCACGCGGTCTTCCAGTGTTTCACCCAAACCTATCAAACCGCCGCAACATAGATCCAGGCCGGCCTCTTTGACCGTCTTGGCTGTATTCAAACGGTCTTTAAATGTATGGGTGCTGCAGATATGACTGAAGAAACGTTCTGAGGTTTCCAGATTATGGTTAAAGCGGTCCACGCCCGCCTCTCTGAGCTGTTTTGCTTTTTCGAGATCCAGAAAACCCAGCGACGTGCACAACTCTAAATCGGGATAGTGCTGCTTAATCTGCCGGGCCGCTTCGCAGATCGTTTCCATGTCCCGTGCAGAGGGGGCCCGGGAGCTGGTGACGACACAGTACCGGCGGGCATTAATCTCTTTTGCGGCTTCCGCTCCCTGGACAATGGTATCCACCGACTGCAGCGCATAGGCATCAACATCAGACTGCGCCGTTTTCGACTGACTGCAGAAAGCGCAGTCTTCCGGACAGGCTCCGCTCTTGGCGTTTCGCAGCACATGTAAACTCACCGTCCGCCCAAAAAAATGTTTGCGCACCATAAAAGCGGCCTGCAACACTTCCAGCAGTTCATCATCAGAAGACCTCAGCACGGCCAGGGCCTGCTCCCTGCTGCAGGACTGTTCAGGTTGCTCGTATTTGATCCATTCATTCCACTTCGTCATCGCTTCATCCTTGCTGTAAAAAATCCTATAGGTAGTATACGGTATATTTCGATAGCAAGAAAATATGCATAAAACTCATGAACTGGATTCAATCTAAACTGGATGAGCTGAAAGCGCAGCACCTACTTCGACATGTTCGGACGCAGGCCGGTGTCGGCGGCATACTGGAGACTTCGGAGGGTCGGGTACTGAACTTTTCCAGCAATGACTACCTCCATTTAGCAGGGCATCCGCACGTCAAAAAGAGAGCCATCGAGGCGGTCCGGCAATACGGAACGGGGGCGGGTTCCTCCCGACTGGTGACGGGCAGTCTGCCCATTCACGAGGAGTTGGAGAGCAGGCTGGCTGCCTTCAAAGGCACCGAATCGGCCCTACTGTACGGCAGCGGATACATGGCCAATGCGGGCGTCATCCCGTCACTGGCCGGCCCCGATGATATTATTTTTACGGACAAGCTGGTACACGCCAGTATTCTGGATGCCGTTAAACTAAGCGGTGCAAAACATAAACGATTCCTGCACAATGATGTGGATTCCCTCCATCAAAGATTGAAGAAGGACGCGCACCGGGGAGCCAAACGGCTGATTATTACGGAATCGGTGTTTAGTATGGATGGCGATCTGGCCCCCCTGCGGGAGCTGACTGACCTCGCAGAGGCATTTGATTGCCGACTCATGGTAGACGAGGCTCATGCAACCGGGCTGTTCGGCCCCGCAGGTGCCGGGCTCGCTGCCGCAGACGGTCTGACAAACCGGGTCGATATCGAAATGGGAACGCTGAGCAAAGCTCTCGGAAGTTACGGCGGCTTTATCGCGGCCTCGAGTCACATGAGAGCGTGGTTCATCAACACCTCCCGGGCGTTGATCTACACTACCGCTCCGCCTCCCGGATCAGTTGGTGCAGCACTGGGAAGCCTCGACGTACTGGAGCAGCACCCCCATCTCGGACGGGAACTTCTCGCACGCGCATCCCGGCTGCGCTCCTTGCTGAATGCGTACGGCCTCGACACCATGAACAGCCAAAGCCAGATTGTACCCGTTTTAATCGGCAGCAATGAGCGAGCCATACATGTGTCGGCGAGTTTGAGAAAGGAGGGCCTACTGGCGACGGCCATCCGCCCCCCAACGGTGCCGCCGCATACGGCCCGACTTAGACTTTCCGTAACGCTCGCACATGAGCCGCAGGATCTGGAATGGGCGGCACAAACGATTCGCGAGGTAATCAATCGATCATGATGCACCTTCAACTCATCACGGGCTGGGCACATGAAGCGGAGGCATTGGAGCCGCTGGCCGTCAAACTCAGAGCGCACTACCATGTTCAGTGTACGGACGCGGCCACGATTCTCCAGCGCAGAAAAGTGCCTGCGTGCGACGTGGTGCTGGGATGGTCCATAGGGGGGATGCTCGCCATTCACTATGCTTCTTCGAGCTGCAAAGCCTTCGTTCTGGCTGCATCGACCGCCTGCTTCTGTAGCACCGGGGCGTATACGGCGGGCGTAAAACCGGCGGCGCTGAAGCGTATGAGAAGGCAGTTGCAACAGGATGCGCAAGCCACTGTTCAATCGTTCTATATGAATGCCTACTCACCGGGAAAGCCCGGGTCCGCACCGACTGCCTTGCAGGAGTCAGCGCTGGATGAGGGTCTCGCCTATTTACAGGAGCGTGACCTGCGGAAGGCATTCATTCAAACGACCCGGCCCATCCTGCTGATACACGGACGGAATGACGCCATCATCCCCTGGCAGGCCTCTGAATGGATTTATGAAAACACACTCGACAGCCGCCTCTGTCTCCTGGAAAAAAGTGGTCACGCTTTTCCCGTTCAGGAGCCGGATATAACGGCGCGGGAAGTTGACCGCTTTATCCGGGAGTTGTAATGTTGTGCTATGAGTATGACGGCAGTAAACAGACGTTTTTCCAGTGCGGCATCCGGCTACCATCACTATGCGGAGGCCCAGCAACAGTTGGCGGTGAAGGTATGCCAGCTACTGCCGTCCACCCTCCGGGGTCCCCTGCTTGAAGCTGGCTGCGGCACCGGACTGCTAACCCGGCTGATCGCCAGCCGACACCCGGAATGCTCCATCGATGCACTGGATTTTTCAGATAACATGCTGTTACAGTGCCGGCAGCAGCTTGATAACACAGAGCGAGTGCGGTTCATTTTGAGTGACATTATGCAGTTTCATCCGCCCCAACAGTATACCGCTATCGTCAGCAGTTCGGCGCTGCACTGGCTGCCCAGCATGACGGATTTAATGAACCATCTCAGCAACCTGCTTTCAGACGGCGGTATCATGGCGATCGGCATGATGACTCGGGGTACCTTGAGAGAACTGCATGAGGCGCGCCATGCTGTTGCCCGCATACAGCCCTACGGAACATTGCCTGACCGGCAGTCCATTCTGGCCGCCGTCGATTCCGCCCGGCTCGCCATAACGAGCTCTGAGACCATACCTCTGACAATAGGCTACAGGGATGCCCACCACTTTCTCAAATCGATTCACCGGCAGGGAGTAACAGCAGGGGCCGTATCCCGAGGAAAGCGCTTGCTCAACCGCCAGGAACTGACGGCACTGAAAACATACTACGATCGGCACTACCGCTGCCGCGACGGCGTATATGCCACCTATGAAACTCTTACCCTTTTATTGGAGAAGCGTTTATGAAAGGATTTTTTATTACAGGAACAGACACCGGCGTGGGCAAAACGGTTGTAACAGCATTGCTCTGTCAGATTATGCGGGAACGGGGCATCAAAGCGGCACCCGTCAAACCGGTGCAAACGGGCTGTGTTGACGAGGCCGGCAAGCACTCGATCCCCGATCTCGATTATGTGCTGCAGATGCTCAAGCTGGATATACCAGACCACATCAGACAGCGTATGGCGCCCTTCTGTTTCACAAAACCCTGTTCTCCCCATCTCGCTGCAAAGCTGGATAAGGGCGGTATCGAACTGCATAAAATCCAAGAGAACTGCCATCTGCTGTCCATGCTGTTTGACTGCCTGCTCGTGGAAGGTGCCGGCGGGCTTTATGTACCCCTCAATGAACGGAATTTTATGATCGATCTGATCGGCGTTTTAAACCTTCCCGTCATTCTGGTATGCCGCCCGACACTGGGAACCCTGAATCATACGATTCTATCCATACGCGCCCTCCGCTCCATGGAAATCGACATCAAAGGCCTCGTATTCAGCGGATACCGCACGAACGGCGCGGATGCATACATCCAACAGGATAACATGGAAACGGTCAGAAAACGCGAGGGCGTACCCCTGCTCGGCGCTATACCATACTGCCAAATGCTCACCTCTGGTCCGCCGGACTACACGGCATTACCGGAATCAATAAAGATTGCATCCCGCGAGATGTTCGATAATTTAGGTCTATGAGTAAACATATCTGGCATCCATACACAAAACACTCACTGGCCGAAGAGGGTTTTCCCACTATGGTCAGGGGAGAAGGCGTCACGTTGACCGACAGCAGCGGTAAAACGTATACAGATCTCATTTCAAGCTGGTGGTGCTGCGCATTGGGACACAGTCACCCAGCCATTGTCGAAGCCATTGTGGAGCAAGCCCACCAACTCCAACACAGTATTCTGGGCAACCTTTCACATGCCGGAGCCGAAAACCTGGCACAAAAAATAGCGCATTTGATGCCGTCCCCTGAGCGGCATGTATTTTTTGCAGCCGACGGCTGCAGCGCTGTAGAGGCGGCCATGAAAATGGCTATTCAGTACTGGGACAATATCGGACGCAAAGGAAAATATAAATTTATGTCCATGGATCAGAGCTATCACGGCGATTCCCTGGGAGCCCTATCCGTTGGTTTTGTGGACCACTTTCACCGACCGTTCAGGCATGCTGTGCCGCGTCAGATTACCCTTCCCTTCCCCATCCCAACTGAACAGGACCCAGCCGGTTTTTCGGAAGCGGAGCGCCTGATCGGCCAGCACAGCCATGAATGTGCGGCCGTCATCGTCGAACCCCTGTGTCAGGGTGCGGCCGGTATGCGAATGTATCCCGCCGCCTATCTCAAACGTCTTTCTGAATGTTGTAAAACCCATGATCTGTTACTGATCAGCGATGAAATCGCCATGGGTTTTGGCCATACCGGTGAGATGTTTGCCTTTCATCATGCCGGCATCGACCCCGATATTATAACCATAGGAAAGGCTTTGACAGCGGGCTATCTTCCGGCCAGCGCCGCTGTAGTTAAAGACGCTGTTTACCAAACTTTTGCTGACCATCCAAACGATCACACCTTCTATCACGGCAACACATTTGCGGGGAATCCGCTGGCCTGTGCAGCCGCTGTCAAGGCGCTGGATATCTATGAAGAAATCGATATCGTATCCATCGCCCGGCACATGGGGGCGAACCTGGAGGACATCTTCAAGCCCTTTCGTGAAATCGCGATGGTCAAAGATGTCAGGCACCTCGGCATGATTGCCGTCATAGAAATCGATGAAAAGGCTTCAGACAAAGTGCACGCTATACGGCAGGATATGCTGGAGGCGGGCTACCTCATCCGGCCGCTCGGAAATGTTTTCTACTTCATGCCGCCCTATATTATCAGCAATGCGTGCCTGCAGGAAGCGGGTGAACTGTTGCTGAAAACAGTAAAAAAGCACATTTCATGACAAACGATCACCATTCCAGTGGCGCAGACCGGGATCGAATCAGAGATCTCACGGCGACGCTGAACCGCCATAATGATCTTTACTATAATCAGGCCGCTCCGGAAATATCCGACCGCGACTATGACGCGCTCTTTGAGGAGCTCAAAAAACTCGAACAACAGCATCCGCAATGGGTTGAACCGGACTCCCCCACCCATCGCGTCGGCGGCACGCCCTTAAAGGCTTTTCAGACCGTCGCGCACCGGGTACCCATGTTAAGCCTGGACAATACGTACGACATCGATGAACTGAAAGAAGTGGATAGGCGTCTGAAAAAGAACCTGGGTGGGGAGACTTTTTCATACTGTATGGAGCCCAAAATTGACGGCGTGGCACTCTCGATCCGCTACGAAAATGGATACCTCGCGCTGGGCGTAACTCGCGGAGACGGCACGCAAGGCGATGATATTACAGCCAATGTCAAAACCATCGGCGCCATTCCTCTGCGACTGAAGGGGGCTGAGATACCGCACCTTTTGGAAGTGAGAGGCGAAGTGTATATGAGCCGCAATCAGTTTGCCGAACTGAACAGACAACGACAGGAGAGCGGGTTGGCGCCATTCGCGAATCCCCGTAACGCCACCGCCGGATCACTGAAACTCCTGGATCCCCGCGCCGTCGCACAGCGGAAGCTTTCCGCCGTTTTTTACGGGCTGGGTGAAGCAGAGGGTTGCGCTTTTGAAACGCAGCGGGATCTCCTCGAAAAACTCAAAGCCATGGGGCTGCCCGTACCCCCATATTACGCGGTACTGGACGATATCGACGGTGTTATTCAGCAACTGGAAGTCATTTGGAATAAAAAACAGACCTTTCCATTCGAAATGGACGGAGCAGTCCTCAAAGTAAATCAGCGGAACTGTTATGAGAGGCTTGGAACGACTGCCCGCAGTCCGCGGTGGGCCGTCGCTTATAAATACGAACCGGAACGGGCAGAGACCCGGTTGCGGGATATTACGGTACAGGTGGGGCGAACCGGTGTACTGACACCCGTCGCAGAGCTCGAAGCGATCAATCTCTCCGGCTCGACCATTCAGCGGGCCACATTGCACAACGAAGATGAAATCAGGCGAAAAGATATCCGGATTGGCGACACCGTCATCATTGAGAAGGCCGGCGAGGTAATACCGGCCGTCGTAGCTGTTAATAAGACGGCGAGGAACGGCAGTGAAAAGGCATTCACGATGCCGAAAACCTGCCCTGAATGCAGGGGCCCCGTCATTCGGCGACAGGGTGAAGTGGCATACCGCTGCGTAAATATCAACTGCCCTGCCCAGGCCGTACAACATCTGAAATACCTGGCTGGACGAAAGGCTCTCGACCTCGAAAGCATGGGTGGAATCGTAGCGGAAAATCTGCATGAAAGCGGCCTCGTCAACCATCCACTGGACATCTTTCAACTGACCCTCCGGCCACTGGCCACGCTCAACCTGGGCACGGCAGAAGAGCCGCGTATCTACGGAGAAAAAAATGCCGCCAAGCTGCTGCAATCCCTGAAGCAATGCCGATCACTCCCCCTAAGTCGATGGATTTATGCGCTGGGGATCGAAGAGGTCGGCGATACGGTGGCAGATGATATCGCGGCATTTCACGAAGACCTCAAAGAGCTCGCATCACTGGAAAAGATGAAGTCCTTTATCGGAGTATACGAGGCCAGACGTGAACTCACGTCATTGAACCCACGGGCCAGAAGTAATAAAAATAAATCAGCAGAGGAAAAAGAGGAACTCAACCGCCTCTATGAGCAAAAACGACAGGCCTACCGGGAGATCGGCCGGGCACTGGTGGCCGCGGGCATGATGCGTGAAACGCAAAAAGGCGGTACCTCTGATTTTGTGACAGCCACATCGCTGGGTGAAAGCGCCGCTCTGCACGTCATTGAGTTCTTTTCATCGGAAGCCGGAAACGATGTCCTGCAACGTCTCAACGAACTGGAGATTAACCCGAAAAGCCGCCGGCGGGAGCGTGCGGCATCCCCGCTTTCGGGTAAGGCCGTCGTACTGACAGGAACGATGGCAGGCCGTACGCGCGATGAGGTCAAGGCGCTGTTGAAGAGAGCGGGAGCTCAGGTAACGAGTGCCGTCAGTCATCAGACAGCGTTCGTCATCGCCGGTGATAGCCCGGGCAGCAGCAAGATGAAGAAAGCTGAAGAATTCCACATCACCGTACTCAACGAAGAACAGATGAACCGTATGTTGCAGGATGTTACAGAAAAACCGAAAGAAGACACCAATTCCCGGGAGGGTTACCTGCCGGGTTTTTGAAGGATGGAGAAAAATATGAACCTTTCAGTACATGCTCTAACTGTTGGCCCATTTGATGTAAACTGCTATGTGGTGGCACATGGCGGACAGTGCCTTGTAATCGATCCGGGTTTTGACGACGATCTCATCCAATCACATCTGCAACAAAACGATTTACGTGTAACAGGCTTCCTGCTGACTCACGGCCATGTCGACCATATTTCCGCACTGACGCCGCTATCCGCAGCGTATCCCGATGCGCCCATATTAATACACCAACTGGATGCGTGCTGGGCCTTCAGTGAAACGAACCAGCTCCAGCCATGGTATACCCCTCCCGCCGCACCGAAACAAACGCTTTCAACCGATATGGATGTCACCCTCTGCAACCCCTTCACATTTGAAATCTTCAAGACCCCAGGTCATACGCCGGGCGGTGTTTGTTTTTACTTTCCTCAAGAAAAGCTGCTGTTTACCGGAGACACATTATTCAAGGCGGGTTACGGCCGCACCGATTTGACGGGCGGTAACATTGAACAGCTCATGTCCTCACTGCAACGTCTCGCAACGCTGCCACCTGAGACCGAGGTCTTCCCCGGGCATGGTGAAAGCTCGACTGTAGCGGAGGAACTGAAAAACAATCCGGCCTATCAGGGTGCATTCTGAAGCACGGTTTCGCCGGGGGTCGCATACCCGATGTGAAGGCCTTTTTTTCAGGGTCTTCCGCAGAATCTGTGGGTCAAGAGATGCGCCTACGCCCTTGATTGTGCAAGGGAGATAGGTGTGTACGAGTAGGTGTACGAGTACGTTATTTGCGATCCTGACCTGTTATCGTTCCTCAATCTCTCCCTATCCATGCCCAGAAAATCTCGCTACGAGATCTTTCCGGTCCTTCGATCCGCTATTTTCCAACATTTCCAGCAAAGTACAAGACATCCTCAATCAGCCAAGTCTCTTTTTACCCACAGATTCTGCGGAAGACCCGTTTTTTCAGCTTCCGGCAAATAGGAGTGAAGACCGCTTTCTAATCAGTTGATGCCCCGCTCAGAACCGTTTTCAACCTTTTCAGTGAAATGGTTACACTGTCACATACAGCCCTGGAAGATACCGTGGCCCCCGATACACCGTCTATGCCCCCCGGCCAGATGGGTGGTTTCTCCAATGAAAAACCCCTGAACCCTGCGAGCCACTTTTCTTCCTCAATCCCCGAGGCAATACTGGGTGTCTCCAAGTGGCTCACAATGTCTACAGCCTTTATAACGCCATCGGAATCCAGTATACATAACACATCGACAGGGCCGTTATAGCCTTTCACTTCAGGGGCCCAGTTCGATGTGGTAAATGCCCAACCCACCCGGCGACGGGCCGAACGGTCGGCATAGAGCGAGAAGTAAGGTCTCGCTATGTCTTCCCTGTGCAGCGACCGCACAGCGGGCCATACCCTCTTTATGTGCTGTAACAGATCAGCATCGGCTGGATGCGATGCGCCTGCAACCGCAGGTGCGGATAAGGCCGTTTCCCCGGCTCGTTCCCCGGCAGCAGAGGCACTCATCCAAGCGACCACACATGCGAGTAGCAGGTTAATTTGAAGATTCTTTTTCAGGGGATTCATAACGCAGGCTCATGGCTATTTCGGGGCAGGTAAATGGATTATCATAACGTGTACAGTTCATGCAACCCGTGTATAGTTTATGCATCAGCTTTTCTTTTGCCACCTTTTCAAAACCAAAACCCTGAAAGAAGTCCGGTTTAAATGTAAGAGCGATCACCTGCTCGGGTTCCCACTGGGCTATGCGAGCGAGCACTGCATTCATCAGTGCTTTACCGATACCCTGTCCCCTCACGCGGGCATCGACAGCCAATGATTTTACTTCGATCGAGGGGTGCTGTGCACTGCCGAGTTCAGGGAGTATTCCCCAGGATACCATACCTACAATGACCCGTTCTTGCTCGGCTACCAGAAAGCGATCAATGTTTTGAGCAATATCGCTCATGGGACGCGGAACCAGCTCATCCGGATGCTCGCGTATCATGTTGAAAATCAATTGAATATCACCGAAAACTGCCGGTCTGATTATAATTTCGTTATTCATGTTCCATTGAACCCACCGTTGATGTATCCCCCATGCCTGCCAACGCTGCCGCCAGGCCTGTATAGGTGGCCGGTGTCAAAGCCAGCAGCCTCCTTTTATCTTCCTCTTTAATCGGCAATCCTTCAACAAAGGCCGTGATGGTTTCCCTATCCACTTTCTGCCCTCTCGTTAAGTCCTTCAGCCGCTCATAAGGTCTGTCCACGTTGTTCTTACGCATCACCATTTGAATAGGTTCAGCCATCAGTTCCCAGCGTTCGGAAAGCTCCGACAGCATACGGTTACGGTCAACCTGCAGCTTGCCCAGACCTTTGGAGGACGAAGCGTAAGCCAGGAGTGCATATCCCAGAGCCACCCCCATATTGCGCAGCACCGTACTGTCCGTCAAATCCCGCTGCAGGCGGGACTGGGGCAGTTTAGACGAAAGATGGTGCAACAGGGCATTAGCCAATCCGAGGTTGCCCTCACTATTCTCAAAATCGATGGGATTGACCTTGTGCGGCATGGTGGAAGAGCCGACTTCACCCGCCACGACTTTCTGCTTGAAATAACCCAGTGAAATATAGCTCCAACAATCCCTGTTCAGATCCATCAGGATGGTATTCCAGCGCGCCAACCCATCAAATAACTCAGCCATGTAATCGTGATTTTCAATTTGAGTCGTCAGAGGATTCTGCTTCAGCCCCAGCTTCCGCTCAATAAACTCTTTTGTGAGTGATGGCCAGTCGACTGCGGGATAGGTTACCACATGGGCGTTATAGTTTCCCACCGCACCATTCATTTTGCCCAGAATATCCTGACGGCTCAGCAAGGTCATCTGCCGCTGAAGGCGGCTGACAAAAACCCTCAACTCCTTACCCATAGTCGTAGGCGATGCCGGCTGCCCGTGAGTACGCGCCAGCATCGCCGCATCACGGCACTCCATGGCGAGGGCTTCCAACTGATCCAGGAGCCCGGCCTGGGCTGTTTTCAGCAGAGCTAAACCCTCTTTCAACATTAAACCGTGGGCCAAGTTGTTGATGTCTTCTGACGTACACGCAAAGTGAATAAAGGCTCTAAGATCCTTCAGGCTGGTATCTGCAAAAACCTCGTTGAGGTAATATTCGACGGCCTTCACATCATGATTGGTCGTGTGTTCGATTTCTTTTACCCGGCGAGCTTCCCGATCATCAACGCCGGCGATAAGATCATTCAGCAACGTACCTTCATCTTTAGTCAGTGCCCTCGCTTCCTCTATGTCGGGGCATTCACAGAGGGTCTGCAGCCACAGGACTTCAACCTTCAGTCGATTTTTAATCAGGGCATATTCGGAAAACACCCCCCGCAGGGCATCCACTTTATCCGCATAGCGCCCATCGAGTGGACTAATGGAACGAATACTCACAACTCAGGCCTTTGTTTCATTTTTTTTCATAGACTGGTAAAACTCGCAAATGCGCTCAACCAGTTTACTCTGACTGCTGTCATTACGATCCGTGAAATGAAACCCGTAATGGTATTTTTCCTGGTCGGCACCTTCCATGCGCTTGGTCCAGATCAAACGGCTTTCGACTGCCAGGCGCTTCTCAATCAGGGGAAACGATATAGCAACTTCTTCGCCTTCTGACAGATCCATAGAAGAAAAACACGAACAGCCACCCGTACTGATATCCTGGAGATAGGCCACATGATGACTCGCCTCATTGGACCGCTTGATAAAAACGGGGAACCGCGTCTGGAAGCGCTCTGCCCCGCGACGTTCATCATCACCTGAATATGCTTCTGTCATACTTATGTTTCCTATGGCTATGCATTATGCGGTAGCTACCATGAGCGCCGCCAAAAAATAAAATGGATGATTGCATATAGTTATGTACGGAATTGGCTGTCTATGCAATAGGAAATGATGCTGACCTTAATCCTGGAAAGAACAGTTGGCCCGCAGCGAATCGCACAGCTCATTCACAGCCAACGGGTTGCGCAAAAGCCTCGACGGACCTTGCGGATGTGCCTGTGTTTTTCCGCAACCCGTTGACAGCAAAGCAACTGCACGCTTCATCTGCATTCAACGGGTCCTTCTAGGCTCACCTATTTTTGGCTAGGATTTCAAGACCACTCATTGAGCCCCATATAAAAAACCCCGGACGAATCCGGGGTTTTATGCTCTGCGTTAATTGTTTATTTACTGAACAGGGAACGTTTCCGCAGGGGCCTGCTGCTGCGGCACGACGGCCGCCGCGCCACCACCTTTGCGCTCCATCAAGGATCGCTGGCGATTATTGGAAAACATCATGGCCAGGAATACCGTATTTAACAAAAATATGATTCCCAGGATGATGGTGGCCTTGGTCAGGACATTGCCGGTGCGGGATCCAAAGAGCGTGTCACCGGCCGCACCGCCGAACGCCATTCCCAGACCGCCTCCCTGAGACTTCTGCAACAGCACCAGCCCTACCAGCAATAAACTGACAACCCCTTCTAAACACAACAATATGATTGTAACAATCGACATTTTCGCACTCCGTTTCTACATGGCCGCTCTGACGATTTCAATAAAGGAGTGCGCATCGAGGGCCGCACCGCCAATTAATCCACCATCTATATCCGGCATCCCGATCAAAGTCGCCGCATTGGCCGGCTTCATACTGCCACCGTACTGTATACGGACACCTTCAGCTATAGATTCATCGAACATAGCTTTAAGTGTTTCACGGATAAAGGCGTGGACTTCCTGGGCCTGTTCCGGTGAGGCCGTCAATCCTGTGCCAATGGCCCATACCGGCTCGTACGCGATGACTACCGACTGCATTTCCTGCCCGCTCAAGCCCGCAAGACTGCCCTTTACCTGGGTGCCAACGACTTCATTTGTTTTTTTAGATTCGCGTTCCTCCCGCGTCTCTCCGACACATACGATCGGACGCAGATTCGCTCCGAGGGCCGCCTTCGTTTTATTATTCACGGTCTCGTCAGTTTCACCAAAATATGTACGGCGCTCACTGTGACCCAGGATGACATAGTGACAATAGATATCCCGCAACATCTCTGCGGATACTTCCCCTGTGTAAGCCCCCGACTTTTCCCAGTGCATGTTCTGTGCTCCGAGCCTGATCTGCGTTCCGTCAATAATATCGCCAACGGCCTTCAGTGCCGTAAACGGAGGGCACAGCACCACTTCCACATCGGTGCACTCGGCGAGATCAATTTTGATGCCCGTCGAGAGGTCCTGGGCTTCACCCACCGTTTTATTCATTTTCCAGTTTCCCGCCACAATCGGTTTTCTCATGTTGATTTCCTTTTTTATATCCGTATTTATTTTCCGGGCCACGGTTCGTGCCGATCACCATGCAGCCTGCCATAGTATTTTGACAACGGGGAGGGACCCCACCTGCCATTATTTGTCTGACAGTGCCACAACACCCGGCAGTTCTTTGCCTTCCATAAACTCAAGACTGGCTCCGCCACCGGTGCTGATATGGGTCATCTGATCCGCTTTACCGCTTTTCTTCACAGCACTGACACTGTCACCGCCGCCAATAATACTGACACAGTCTGCCGCCGCCACGGCGTCTACAATGGCGTTGGTGCCCGCCGCAAAGGGGGCCATTTCAAAACACCCCATGGGTCCGTTCCACACCACTGTTTTGGCACCGGCAATTTCAGCCGAAAACAGGGCAATGGTCTTGGGTCCTATATCCATTCCCATCCAGCCGTCTTCAATACCGCTTTCGGCTATTTTGGTGTTGGCTTCCGCATCAAATTTATCAGCGATGATGTTGTCGACGGGCAGGTACAGTTTGACACCTTTTTCTTCGGCTCGCTTCAAGATGCTGGCAGCCAGCTCAACTTTATCTTCCTCCAGCAGGGAATCGCCGACGTTTAACCCCTTGGATTTAAAAAACGTATAAGCCATCCCGCCGCCGATCAGCAGGATATCCACCTTATCCATCAGGCTCGTGACGACATCAATCTTACCGCTGATTTTGGCTCCCCCGATAATGGCCACAAAAGGCCTTTCCGGGTTGGCCAGCGTGTTGCCGAGGTACTCAATTTCTTTTTCCATTAGAAATCCGGCGGCACATTCATTAATGTATGTGGTGACGAGCGCCGTTGAAGCATGGGCGCGGTGTGCGGTGCCAAAGGCGTCATTAATATAGACGTCTCCCAGTTCCGCCAGACCGGCTGCAAAAGCAGCCTGTTTTTCTTTCATTTCAGCTTTTGCCGCTGCTTTCTCGTCTGCGGTCGCCTCTTCTGCCACCTCGGCTTTACCCTCTTCTTCAGGGTGAAAACGCAAGTTTTCAAGCAACAGTATTTCACCGGGCTGCAACGCCTCGGCCTGCGCTTTGACTTCCGCCCCCACGCAATCTTCGGCAAAGCTCACCTTCTGTTTGACGAGAGTCGCCAAGTAGTCGGCCACCGGTTTGAGGCTGAATTCAGGATTCACCTTCCCGTTCGGGCGACCCAGATGGCTCATCAAAATCACGCTCGCACCCTGCTCTATGGCATAGTGAATGGATGGCAGTGCGGCCTGTATACGGGTATCGTCATTCACTTCGCCCTCTTTCAGCGGCACGTTGAAATCTACGCGCATCAGAACGCGTTTCCCCTTCAGATCGACATCGGTAATAATTTTCTTATTCATATTTCTCTCCCACGTATATAAAGCACGGGGCGTAATACTATACGCCCCGGCTTCAATGAAAAGGTTTTTTGAAGACCTTTTATTATTTTACGGTATCCATATGAGCGATGAGATCGAGCACTTTGCAGGAATAACCCCACTCATTATCATACCATGAAACCACTTTCGCAAAGTGGTCGTTCAGAGAAATGCCGGCACCCGCATCAAAAATGCTCGTGCAGGATTCACCGATGAAGTCCGTTGAGACAACCGATTCTTCCGTGTAAGCGAGGATGCCTTTGAGAGAACCCTCAGCAGCCTCTTTCATCGCCGCTTTGATATCCTCATAAGTAGCTCCGTTTTCCAGTCGGCAAGTCAGATCCACGACGGACACATTGGCCGTCGGTATGCGAAAAGCCATACCAGTCAGTTTGCCGTTCAGTTCGGGAATGACCTTGCCTACTGCTTTTGCAGCGCCGGTGCTGGCCGGAATGATATTAGCGCTGGCTGCGCGACCACCGCGCCAATCCTTCATAGAAGGTCCGTCAGCTACTTTCTGCGTAGCTGTCATAGCGTGTACCGTCGTCATCAAGCCTTCCAGGATACCAAATTTGTCATTAAGCACCTTCGCTATCGGCGCCAGACAGTTGGTCGTGCAGGATGCATTGGACACAAACTGCATGTCAGCCGTGTACTGTTCATTATTCACACCCATCACAAACATGGGCGTATCATCCTTGGAGGGAGCAGACATGACAACGCGCTTAGCTCCGGCATCAATATGCCCCTGCGCCTTTTCCTTTGTCAGAAATACGCCCGTAGATTCAACCACGTATTCAGCGCCGCAATCGGCCCATTTGATGTCAGCCGGATTCATTTCACCGTAAACGGCTACGGTATTGCCGTTGACGACGAGTTGGCCGTCTTTCACTTCCACTTCACCTTTGAAGCGACCGTGTACGGAGTCGTATTTAATCATGTACACCATATAGTCGAGATCAATAAAAGGATCATTGATACCCACGATCTTAATATCATCTCTCTCACATGCTGATCGAAAAACCAGACGACCAATGCGCCCAAAACCATTAATACCTACCTGTATTGCCATACTATCCTCCAACGTTGTTATTATTTCAGTTCCAGTTTCTTCTAATTTAGAGCCGCTAACCTAGCCAAATGCCCATACCCCGTCAACCCTATTTGAAGGTCTTTTGCATTTTCCGTAAAGGGCACTATGAGGGTTCATTGATTGGATAAAGTGTTCAACCTATATTATTCACGCGTTCAAAATGCTGTAGCAGCGAAACGCCAGGGATACAACTGTAGTTTCATGCGGTTGCGTTGTTCAAATGCTGGCTGTCATCTCTTTTCCAGACTTTGTTCATGCTTATTCACAATTTCGCGTTCGATGGAGAGTCCCAACAGAACGGCGCCACCCTGTTGCTCCAGCACCTCCATCGACAGTTGCCGCATCGTAGAACGGGCCGTCTCCAGGTGCCGGATCGTGACAAACCAGTGTCTCAGCCTATTGACGGGGGTCGTCAAGGGTGTTTTAAGCACATCGATGCCCTCAGCTCTGGCTGCACTTTCTCTGTCTGGCCCCCACCACACAACGCTCCCGTTCCTTACACTGATAGCGACTGCATCACCGGCCGGAAGCCGGCTTTTAACGGGTTCCTGATCGGCTACAGTTTTCTCCTTTTCCGGCTCCGCACCCGGCAGGTCCAGCATTTGAATACCCAGCCAAGGGCTCAACTCAGCAGCGGGCTCACCGACAACGGCAGGAGCCCATCCCTCGGCAGTCTGAGCCAGGTAGAGGCGACCCGTGTGTATAGCCACTGACTCCACAAGCGAACCATTTTTAATGAAGTGGGAGAGGCTGATATCACAAACTACTCGCTCAGCGGATAATCCGGGCTCTCCTTTTCTGCCGGCCTTCGAGCTTTTAAGCCGCTCGGCTGAAAAATTCAGAGAGAGGTCAAGTTTTACACGTTCGATTGTTACCGGTATCTCCAGTATGGATGAGATTCTCTTCTCTACGATCGCTTTAAATCCCTGAGTGCGCGAGATCAGTATCAGGGCGCCATACAAAAGAATCAGGAGGAGCACAGTTACCACAACCAGGCGCTTGAACCGCATACCCAGCGTCTCCACAGCGACGGGGGCTGGAGCTTTCTTTTTTTCTCTTTTCTTTTTATGCGCCATGGTCTGTTCAAACCTGTTGCGATAATTCGCGCGAGCGCTCACAGGCGCGCTGAACCGCCCGGGCAATGGCCTCACTCACGTCCGCTTCTTTCAGCCTGTTCAGGGCGGCCTCCGTCGTACCGCCTTTTGATGTGACTTTTTCCCGCAGCGCCGCAGGTGTTTCACCGGATTCTTCCAGCAGATGAGCGGCTCCCTTGCAGGTTTCGAAGGCAAGCACTGTTGCTTCGTCTGCGCTTAATCCGCACCTGGTGGCCCCTTCCATCAGGGCTTCGACAAAGTAAAATAAATAGGCCGGCCCGCTCCCGCTCAGTGCGGTAACAGCATCCATCTGCTCTTCCTTCACGCGTACCACACGTCCAGCACATCCCAGCATTACTTCTGCGACATCCAATTCGGCAGCGGATGCGCTGCTCCCAGCACAAATAGCCGATACACCCATTCCTATCAGGGCCGGTGTATTCGGCATCACGCGGACGACGTGGCTGTCCTGCGGCAATTGTTTCTCTATGGTCTCGGTTGTTATTCCGGCGGCAATACTCATAACGAGAGTATCGGGTTCCAGCTTGTTACCAAGCTCCTGCAACACCTCAGCGGCCTGTTGCGGTTTGACGGAAAGGACAACAATCTGCCGCCCCCCGACAGCTTTTATATTATCCGAATAGCCTTCGATACCATAGGTCTGCTGCATATATTCCAGTCGATCAGCACTTATGTCCGACACCGCTATGTGATCGGAACTACAGAGGCCGCTCCTCAACAGTCCCTTCAGTAACGCTTCCGCCATGTTACCGGCGCCGATAAATACTATTCGATGATGCTTTAAGTCTTCAAAGCCCATGGCTTTCCCCTTTCTCCAAACAGGCGGGTCCCTATACGGATATAGGTCGCGCCCTCTTTAATAGCCAAGGTAAAATCGTGCGACATACCCATGGATAATTCCTCCAGAGGGAAGCCGCTTTTTTCAGCCGCGCAGTCTCTCAACCCCCTAAGTTCTGCGAAATAACACCTCGTTTTAGACTCATCTGCACTCAGCGGCGGTATAGTCATCAGGCCCAGTACGTCCACATTCATACACGTTGCAGCCGTTTCCAGCACCGGCTCGAGCATTTCCGGTGCCATACCGAATTTACTGGCCTCTCCCGACACATTAATCTGCAGTAGAACCGGCATCGTCACACCCCGGTCACGGCAGACACTGTTGACTGTACAGAGCAGTTTTTCGGAGTCTATGGAATGAATCATATGAAAGAGCGGAACGGCCATCTTCACTTTGTTACTCTGCAAGTGCCCGATCAGGTGCCACTCCGCCTTCGTTGAACAGCGGGGGATTTTGGCCGCGGCCTCCTGCACACGGTTCTCCCCGAACAGGGTCAGTCCGGCTTCCACAGCCTCATCCACCTTATCGGGTCCGTGCGTTTTGGAAACGGCAATCAGCTTTACCTCTTTCCGCCTCCGACCCGCACGCTCGCAGGCCTCTTCCATGTCCCGCTCTGTCAGAGCGAATCGCTCGGCTATGCTGTCCATCATGCACTACCCCACTGTTGAAACATTTTCCTTATTAATCTTCACAATAAACAGACGGGCAATATAATGCCAGCTATAAATGAACATCGACTGCGTTAACGTAGACTAACGTCCTGAAAATGGAGAAATATGATGAAGCGGTGCAGTGTAATAGCAGCCATATGTGTTCTGGTACTTCCTGTCACAAGCCATGCTCAGGCTATGACCCCGGAACAGAAAAAGTTGATGAATGAATACCAGCAGCAGTTATTGGGAACCTGGGTGGTAAACAGAGAAAAGACCATAAACAGTCCAGCCTATACCAATTTTATCGGCAGCGGGGAAGGCCATGCTCAGGATTTTCGACGGAGGGTAGCGGAAGGAACTATAGACAAAATGGTGCTGACTTTTGAAAAGACAAAAGTGACGATTGCCCAAGGGGCACTCTCGAACAGCCACGCATACCGCCCCCACCGTATGGTCGATGACAAGCTAGTCATCGTCCTGGATGAACTTCGCGATCAGCTCGACCGTAAAATGACATTCACCTTCAATTTTATCGACGAAGACGAAATGCAGTTCAGCGATCTGGGGCAGAGCGGATTGAGTATATTCTATTGGGAGAAGAGCGGCGCAAAGTGAAAGAAGAACACCTTCAAACCGGCGGCGGCGCGGCCTGCGGCTACACCCTGCCACTGGGAGGCGTCAACCTCGTTATAGTTCAAGCCGACAAGGGCGTGGTCTGTTGCGCCGCCGTGGACGTACACCTGTTGGATAAATTCGGTGTGGCGGGGGCATCGCTTTCAGGTGTGTCTTCCGTCGAGGATATCCTGAACGGCGCGGTACAAACGGTCAACCAAACGGCTGAAGTGCTGGGCATCAAGCCAGGTTTATCCGGTCGTGAAGCCCTCGAACGCATGACATGATCTCCGGACTCTTCAGCCTGTATCATCCTAAATTTGGCAGTTGCTACGTTTGCTGTAGCTGCAAGACTTGAGGACTTTGGCTATAGTAAC
>CAYXEW010000008.1:20918-48562 GCA_964464115.1 uncultured Verrucomicrobiota bacterium | reverse complement strand
CGGATATAGGATGAATCATGAGGTATACATGGCTGGGCATACTCAGTGCTATTCGGTGCCCCCGCAGGGTTTTTCCCGCCAAAATCCGGAAAAGGCAAGTGTCTGCACAGCAGCGAATGGTGTCTGTTCACGTCCGTGGGAACCGGTCAATCTGATCGCTCCGGTTGGACGCACTATTCGCTGATATTATAGAGATAGTACACGCTTTCCACGAAATAGTACGAAGAGCCTCACACGGAAACTAATTTCAACTATTTTTTGGCTAATCTTATTGAGAGCACAGCCACCCCTCTCCCAGAGCTTCCAAGCAAAAGTTGACACCTTCCAAAAAAAAAGAAAACAGCATGCACAAAGAGCGGCTGTTTAAGTACAGGCATTGCCAATCAACAGCTATTCCTTTACAATACGAGGCGTGACTATAGAACACAGATTTACTGGAAATGTACGGATGGTTACCGGCTTTCGGATCTTGGTCGGTATTACCGTTAGCATGCTGTTGATTGTCAAAGGGCTGCACATTGACAGCATTGGCGCATCGGCCATGTATATTGCCACCTGGGTCACCTTCCTACACCTATGTATTGGTGAATATGTACTTATCCGCTACCTGCACGCCCAGTCCACCATTCAGAATTATATAGACCTTCTGGCGGGCCTCTTTTTGATTGTCGGCGTGTTCTCCATCACCGCCCCCGCCCTCTGGTGCGCATTCTTCGCCGCCCTCTTTTCCTTAGCCGTGACAAAATACCTAGTCATCGAACGAGAAACAACATCATCTAAGCTCAGGAAATATGCCTGCGACAAAGTGCGATGGGAGACACCCGCGGTGATCGGGCTGATTATCTGTGCCGTACTTCTGCATCAACAGCCCCCGCATACCACCGGCGCCATCCTGATTCAGCTCATCATTCTCACAGCCACCACGCTTTTTGCCGTCTGGATGATCGGCATCCGCCATGCCTATCGGCGCATAAAGACAGCCCCCTGATAAAAGGCTTTTTCCGCTGGCAACGGCTATAACGCGCGTGTCTGCATGCAACAGTAATTTCCCGTAGTCCTGACGCACAGAAAATAAAAGCATAAACCGCAATCTATTGATAAATAACAAGATACGTAAATAATAGCAACCAAATATACCTGTACGCATTCGTATTAGAATTGACGATCGTCAATTCTAATACGAACATTAATTGTTGATGGATGGTGCAGATATAACACCTACTCGTTGTGTTTGAGGGGGCATATAGGCAACCAGACTGCTCTTGAAGGCCCGGAAAATACTGCCGCACCGAACGACAAAGAAGGATTCTTATCTGTCGGCTTGCGTTTTGAGCCGACAGATTGTCAACAATTGTCTAAACGGCTACTGGTTGATCAGATAGCGGTGTGCAAGTTTGCCACTATGGCGGTCCAACGCGTTGTGTCGCTGGCCTTGTTACCGCGGCATCGCACGCTCGTATTTAGAGATATGAAATCGGGCGCCGTCTATCCAACAGCAGTATTTCAACACTCTCTTTATGCACCAACAGACACCACTTTTCCACCGTTCAGAAAAACGAGTTCAGCAGTAATTGCGGCGGTCTCTATGCCCACTATCTCTGAAACGGCCACACGATAAAATTCCATCTGCCGGCGATGCAACGATACCGCATCCTCAATTCCTCCGGACTCTACCTCATCCGTCTTAAAATCATATATACGCGCGGTTACAGGCCGGCTATCTCTGTATTGAATGACTGCCCGGTCTATTACGCCGCTCACCCATTGATCACTTAGAATCAGTTCAAAACTTTGTTCCATCCAGAGAGTGCATTCACCTTCGGGCCGCTCAAAGACGGAGCGCACTTCCTCTTTGGTAAGAGCGTTTTCAAGCATCGATTTCACCTCATCCGACCATACATCAACACCATCCAGCCCGGCCCACCAGGAAGCAAATGACCAGTCTCTGTTTATCCACTCCAGCGACTCCAGCACCTTATGTACCGCCGTTCCCGTGCGACGCGCTTTGAACCCTGTGCGATCAAAAAGCTTATACCCATCTATTGAATCAGTTGCCTTATGAGACGGCACAACGCTCCCACCCTGCCATTGCAGTACCGACCCATTCACTTCAACCGCCCGTTTCTCCGGCTCTGCTTCTTTTACCGTATCGCGCTCTCTGTACCACGCATGATCACCCCGCGCATACAGCAGATCCGCTGATGCACTACCAAATGCCATTTCTTCACCCCTTGAGCCGAGCTGATGCTGTACCAGCCAGTTGGCATCATGACTGCTACCCGTTTCCCCGGTAATCATATAGAGCGCATGCTTGGCCCGAGTCATTGCGACATAAAGCGCGCAAAGATTTTCAAAACACTGTTCCTGCTCGGCCACTTCAATGGTATGTTGCAGCGTGGAATCGCGCGCCGCCAAATCTCTGCGCGGCATCTGTAGCGCCCAATGACCGGTCTCTCCGCAGCTGATTGTAATACCTTTCATATCGGCAACCGCCATTCCGCGATCGGGCAGACCCGGCATGATCACAACATCAAATTCCAGGCCTTTGGACTGATGAATGGTCATGATCCTTACAGCAGAACCCGCCGGGGCCTCGGGAAGCGAGAGTCCATCTATATAACGGATAAAGGCGCCCGCATTCGGAGCGCGCTGTTTATCAATTACCGATGCGGCATCCGTGAGTTGACACAGGCGAAAACGCTCGAATTTAGAGAGATCTCCGAGTCTATTCATCCATTTGCGACAGAAACCGGCGTAGCCGTTCGCGTGAATTTCCCTCAACAAAAAACAGGCCCACTGCTCCATCACGGGACAGGTCCGCCGGAGATACTGACCGGCCGCACTCATCTGTATATGCCGCCGCGCCATTAGGTCTCCCGGATGATCCGAGAATTTTATCAGGGACAGCATAAGCTCGACTGCCGGATTATCCCGCAGTCCCGAGCGCCCCTGCAGGATGACCGGAATGTCCGGACACTGCTGCCGCAGGGCATGGTAGACTTCTTCGGCCTTATCATTATCACGCACAAGCAGCCCACAAGTCAGCCCCCTATTGATCGGCTGAATCTCACGGAGCAGCGCCGCTGCCAGGGCATAAAAATCATCTTGTTTAGGTTTTTTTCGGCCGGCGCCGGGATGGGCCTTCAAGAGCTGACAACACCCTTCCGGCATGACCTGACCCTTATCAGCGCAGGAGTGCTCCTGCCATATGCGGCTCCACTGATCGACGGCCTTCGCCGGAAGCCCGTCTTTGGGAAGTGTAGAAAACACTTCGTTGACGACGCCGATAACTGACGGGCCGGACCGATATGATTCGTTCATACTCTCCAGCTTGACGGTTGGATACGACTCAAGGAGATGGCCAAACAGGTGGACATTGCCGCCGCGCCAGCCGTAAATGGCCTGTTTCACATCCCCGACATAAAAGAAACTGCGCTCGCCTTCCTGGTCCTGGATAATTTCATCAATCAGATTGCTCAGCACCGACCACTGCAAGTCACTGGTATCCTGAAACTCATCCAGCAGCCAGTGATCGAGGCGGCTGTCCAGCCGGTAATCAATAAACAGGCGTCCCTCGCCGCCCTTCAGTCGCGATACGACATGACTGCCCGCGCCTTCATTGGATGAAGAAAGCATATACTGGGCATCTTCAAAGGTCAGCATCCCGCTCGACCGAAGTAGCTCTTCATAATGCCTTTCATACTGATCGAGGATGCGGAAAACCCCGCGGGAAATATGCAGGTTTTTTTCCAGCTCAACCGTCAGCACCCGGCTGATCAAACGATAGAATGTGCAGGCCTCCTCTCGTGTCAGGTCATGCTTTTTTTTGCGAAAGACAATGGTTCCCTTGCCATCGGCCAGCGAATCAAACTGCTCAAGGAGACATTGAACAGCCTTCTTGCCGATCAAACTGCTATCCCACTGGGCGTCCGCTGAGTACTGGGAACAAAAGCTGGCAAAAGCCAGCAGGGGCACATTGATTTCATCCGGGCGGGCATGCTCCACCAGCGCTTTACGCAGGGCTTCAGCTTCCTCATCAAGGTCCGCTTTTCCATCGTGCAACCAAGCAGGTTTCACCGGCCAAATGCGATCTTCATTTCCCCATGCCCGGCTATCGGGCAGCGCCAGATACAGCTTGCGGAAGGTTCTGATCTGCTCATTCACGACTCCGTCAACCCGCTTTTCCTGCTTGCCAAAGGACGCCATCTTCACCGATTCGAGAAAGCGGTCACGATCCTCCGGCTTTACATAACGGGAATTGAAAATGCGGTGGAGAATCATGCGGCGCATTTCGGCGGCTTCCGAGCTCTCATTATCCATCAGTTCAAAATCCACGGGCAGGCCGGTCTCCAGCGGAAAGGCCTTGAGCACGCCCACCGTAAAACTGTCGAGCGTGCCGATCGACAGCCAGGGAATCACACTCAGAAACTTTCGCAGGGCCGCGCGAAAGTCGCCAGCGGCCATCTCCGGGCGTCCGATCTGCCCGGCAGTCAGCGCACACTGTTTTTCATCCATCGATGCCTGATAAAGATACTTCACGATATTATCAAAGATCTCCCCGGCCGCTTTGCGGGAAAATGTCAGAGCGCAAATGCGGGAGGGTTCGACCCCGGACAGCAGCAGCGCAATATAGCGATGGGCCAGGCGAAACGTTTTACCCGAACCAGCCGACGCCATCAGCGCTAGATGTTCGAATCCGCCGCTCATGTTCGGCCTCCCTTCATGTACTCAGAAAAGGCCACGCTATCCACCACGTCTTCCGGCGAACTCCCCCGAAAAAGGAATCCAAAATCATCGTAACGCGCATTCACCTTCCTTGGCGGCCAGAACTCGCGGGAAGCAATACGACCGCAAATAATCTCCGCGCACTCATAAGCCCGGCCCAGCATATCCGGTGATAAATCCTCCCATAGATAAAGCCCCGTTTCGGCTACGGCCTTAGGCATATTGAAATAGCCCACCTGAATGGACTCCGCCTCAATGCCTGCCGCCTTGATCATGGTATAATAAAGCGGCAGCTGGAGATCCGTCCACTGCTTCATTCGGCCGTTGAGTTCCTGTCCGGCAAACTCTGGGCTATCATCGCGAAAGGTGCCCAAATGGGTGTCGCGGGGTGGCAGGCCGCTGTCACTCGTCTTATAGTCCAGCACGCGGACATCCCCGGTGCTTTCATGGCGGTCAATGCGGTCAATGCGGCCGCCGATCTTCAGGCCGCTTAGCATTAAACGGCCTTTAAGCTCACTCTCCAGCGTGATCCAGCCATCGCGCACCAGTTGGGCCTGAACGGATGCGGCCGCGCGGAGGCGCTGGGAGGCCGTATGCACCGTAAACTCAATTGGCAATGGCAAGTCATCACCATAGGAGCTGTGCACCTGCCTCAGCAAAGCCTGCTGCAGGAATTCGGCAATGACATATTCGTCATCACAGTACTTCATTTTTTCATCGGCGTGAAAATCCTCCCACGCACTGTGCACCAGTGTTCCGAAGTCGCGCGCATCCAGTTCCACTTTCAGATCATCCAGCGGCTCCATCTCCAGCACATGCTTCAGATAATACCGGAACGGGCACTGCAGGTAGTCCCTGAAACCGGTCACCCGAACGGAGTGCAAACCGGCGCGGTATCCGTTGACATCTGCGGGCGGACACGGATTCAATCGCGTGGCAAAAGATTTGGCCGGCGACTCCTGCACCGTATCGCACTCGGCAAAAAGCATCTCTGCCCGGAGGGGCAACGCCTCATCGGAACAGCGGAAAAAGAGGCGCGATGGTTTCAGCGGGTCACCAGAATGATTGCGTTTACCCAGCAGCCAGTATACGACACCGCCCCCACCCTTCCGGATCTCCAACAGCGTACGCGCCATATATACATCCCGTGCCAGGCGGCGGGCATCATCCTCAAGCCCCAAAAGTTTTCGCGTCGAATCTGGCAGAAACATGTCCATCACGCGGGAGGCCGGCACAGACCCCTCATTCATACCGGTGATCACCAATACCGGGGACGGATTCCACAGCATCTCCACCCAGCCCTCGGCGGCGAGACCCTGCTCTGGGCGAGAGACGGCAGCACGCTGTTCATTGAGCTGACGGTTCAACAGGTCCAGTGCATGCCTCGTGTCTGACAGCAAATCGCCCACCCGCTCAAGCGCCTCAATCGTCTCATACAGGACCGCGGCCAACTCCGCCCCAATGCCGTCCACCTCAAAAACACGATCTCCGTAAACTTGCTGAAAAAAACGGTAAACACTAAAAGCGACCTGCTGATTCTGAAAACGGGATTCCTGTAATTTTATATAATCAACCGCCTTTTTCAAAAGGCCATACGGTCGGCCCTTCATGGCTCCCAGACGTGAGCACACGTGTGGCCAGTCCCGAGGCAACACCTCATTCTGAAACTCATCCAGCTCCTTCAACAAAGGGCCGGGTGCCAGCGATTCATCCTTTTTTTCCAGACAGGCAAGCCAGTCTGGGTGGCGCATAATACGGCTGAAGACATCATACGACTGATCGGCCAGCAGGTTGACAAAGAGGGTAAATAAACGCATGGCAGCATGGGATGAAAGCGGGACCGGATTTGGATCATAAACCGGAATATCCCGATCCCTGGCCTCTGACACCAGTGCATCAAGCACATCGGTATTCGCCGCTGCCAGTGCTGCTGGGACCGGATTGGCATTTGCACCTGAAGAAGCAAAAGCCTCCTGCAACAGTCTCAATGCCCGTTGGGCCTGGGCTGTCGAATCGGCTTCCAGAAAAACCGTTTCACCTGCCGTATGAATAGGCAGCACAGACTCATTCCAGAAAGCGGCCTCGGGGCGGCCCCAGGCATCGAAACCATCGGACACCGAATCGGGGGCAGCGACCCAGACGTCAATATCGACACCCTGCCCGGCCAGCAATTCCAGCTTGTGTATGAGCAGATTCGATAAATCCGGCGTTCCTGCCAGAATGATATGATCCGCAAGGACCTCTGTTGACAGCGAACCGGTATCCGACAGAATCAATTCACAGTGATCCTGAAAACCCTGCTTATGAAGTTCACCCAGGTAGCAATCCTCCAGACTCGCGAGCTGCTGCCAGCGCAAGACATCAACCGCATTGTCAGCCATCATGCGGGCAGCTTCAGTCACCGAGAGACCGGCATCCACAAGCTGAGTGCGGACACGCTGAATCATGGCCGCCATACCCAGCGCCCAGCCGGCCGATATTTCATCCGGACAGGAAGGAAAAAGCGCCTCGTAGCGAGAAAGGTCCATACGGCACAAAAGCCGGGTCCAGACCGCTTTTTCTACAATGGGATGCGCCTCATTGGCGGCGGCGGACTGCATCAGCAGGGACGGGGTTCCAATTCGGGCCGAGAGCAACACACATGCTTTCTCGTGGCACCGGCGGGCCAACAATTCGCGCAGGCGGCGGGCGGCCTGCCGCGTGGGAACAATGACCCACTGCCCGGCCAAATCCAGCACCCGGCCGGGATTTTCGGGAATCAGCATATCGGCGGCCTGCTCCAGCAGCGGCCGGTCCCATCCCATAAATTTCCTCAACGGCGTCATGGTACGGGATTGTAGAGGACAGAAAGGTTAATGGCCACGAAAAACAGCAAAAGTCATAAAAAGCGTATTGAACAAAGAGGAAGCAGAGGCAGCGGAGAAGAGTTTAAACCGTATATAAACGTATATGGACCTATATGCTGGACGGGTATTTACAACGTATACCAAGACGTATATGTGAGGCCGATCCATCGGGCTCTGAAATTGAAAAGGTGCAGATCAAAACAAAGCACGAAGATCCAGTCCTTTCAGCAACTTTTCCAGTTCTTTGAACTCCGGGTCACCGGTGACCAGTTCGGCACGTTTGCTTTAGTAAGCGCCGCTGCATAGGCATCGGCCCCTTTTTCGTTTCGAAGATAGCAGATCACGGCAAAAGAACTCAATCTTGTGCGGGAATCGAGGGTCGGCAGGCTTTTCGAAACGGTACAGAAACGGGGTGCCGTCTCGATAATCGATTGCGCTGAAAAACCCCCGTTTACATTATTCAAACTGCTTTTTGAAATCGGAAAACTGGCGTTCCACATCGTGCAACCGGTTATTTAATTCTTCCACCTGCTGCTCAAGCCGGGTCAGGCGTTCATGGTCGGCCCGGACGCGGGCTACAGCAGGTTCCGGGGGCAGTTCTTTATCCAAGTCTGTTTCATTGGATTCAATTGGGCCGCCAAGCAAGTGTGCCCAGCGCGGTTCGCGGCACCCCGGCTGACGCGGCAACTGCACAACCATGGCTCCAGATTCAAGATTAGCCAGTGATTGAAGGATCTCTGCCACCTGATCGGTAGAATCGAGTTGGCACATTCGGCTGGCCCTTGTGCGTAATTCACCGCAGGTCTGCGGCCCCCGAATCATTAGTTCGCACAGTACCGCAAGCTGAGACAGCTCCAGCGGATAGCGATCGGTGAAATTGTGGGCATACTTAGCGACCCGGCTGCCGGCTTCTGAAATTCGCCGTGCCATCTGATGGTCGATACGAAGCGCTTCCAGCGCCAAGGCTACATCATCCTCATCCAGTGTCATCACAGGGTTACGGTTGGATTTCTGGCTACAGGCCGCCACCAGTGAATTAAGTGTCAGAGGATAGTAATCCGGAGTCGTTAATGCCTTTTCAATCAGACAGCCCAGCGTCCGTATTTCCAGTTCTGTAAGTTCCATATTAATCCCTGCATCTTCCTGTAAAAAGGGGCTGCAATTGCTGCTCGCATCTTATTCCCTCTATCATCACTTTTATTCCACGATGCTTGTTTGATTTTCATTTCTATCACGGTCCGGTGATTTCTTCAACTTATTTACATTTTCAGGTCTTTGCGGTTCTGAAAGGTCAGCCCTCAAAATAGCAAAGGAAGATCTTGGACCGCCCAAAAGCGAAGCGATAGATATATTTACGAAGTAAAAAAGTGACCGTCAGGGAATGGTTCAATGCACGCCAATAGACACAAATGAAGAGGGATGGGAAAAGGTTGACAGAATCATGGATAGCAAAATAAGAAAAGTCGGGGTGATTGTGCCGAGGTGTCGCCAACCTCAATGGGATTTTATTTTTCAGCAGGTAAACGATTTGATGGTTGGCGCCTTTGGTGTGCAGCAAGCCAGCATCGACCAGTTTGTTGCACGCTGCTCTGTTCGGCCCGGGGGTTCGGCATAGCTGTCCTCTTATTCTTTTATATGGTGGTGCAGGCATCTTTCTCTATGAGAAGCTCCAGTATTTCGCCCTTCCACGCATCCATCCCATGCTCCCGCAAAAGCTGAAAGCAAACTATTTCGCTGGCTAGAACGGGATGGATGTCACTGTATCATGATGGGGACCATTGCTGGCTTTACTGCACAGCCACTCACTCCTGAGCGTGGCAGGTATTGATTTTTGTCTGTTGTAAACTTGTTATGCAATCTTTCTGCACCGGACAGGCTTGGGATCAAAAGAGACCATCATCTCAGGATATTCCTTTTGTCTTTTCTGGAGGACCACAACCACAGTCTTCAGGTCAAAGCCGAATGGTGCGGATTCTTTTCTACCGAAGCGCTTACTCTTTAATCAGTGCCAGTATATTTCGTAGTCCCATACGTCTTCCTTGGTTACTTTATAAGCGCTGAAGGTGAATGCTGAAGACGATGGAATGGCGCTTTCATCGCCATCGAGTACCGCGGCAATATTTTGCACGGCCCTGAATCCCACTAGGAAGGGACGCTGCACAATTGTTGCGCGCACGACATTTTCTTTGATGGCTTTCAAGGTTGCAGGTTCGCCATCAAAACAAATCACTTCAAATTCGCCGGTGCGCCCCATTCGGTTCAGGGCTCGGTATATAGCAGGCCCGCTGTAACTCGACAGGCCGACGAGGCAGTTCACATCAGGATTTTTTATAATGGCATCTTCTACATTCGCTATGGCGCGCAGGCGGTCATGCTGATCGGTACGCAGGTCCAGCAGACGTATTTCTGTTTTGCGCAGCACTCGCTCAATACCGGCATAGCGCGATTCGACGACCGCATTATCCATCGAGGCCCCAAAAAAAAGCACATCCCCTTTACTCTCGATCGCCTTGCGAATTTCGTATCCGGCCAGCATGCCGGCGCGATAGTTATCGGCACCGATATAGAATTTTCGTCGCGACCCCGGCACATCGCCGCCAATCGTGACCAGTAGTGTCTGCCCGGCACCCTGCCGAAGCCACTTTTTTGACTGTCGGGTATTGACGGGGCAAATGGCCACAGCCGGCATCCGGCGTGCCAGCATGTCCTGAAAGATACGTCTCTGGTCAAGCACATCCCCGGCCTGCGGATTTTTAAAGATGATCTCCACGTCATCATACTTTCGTTCAGCCTTGATGCACCCCTTGTGTATGCGTTCCCAGAAGTCGGAAGCACCATCTGTGATAAACGCTATGCGCTTGACCCCATCGCGGTAAACCACAGGCTGATCTGCATCCTTATCGCCCCAGGGCAGACAACCGGCAACCATCAGAACACCAACAAATAAAACCATATAGACACTTTTCATATCGAGACGCCGCCTTTACCCACATCGCGCAACGTTCCTTATTATATCACTCGTTCCCGAGGCCGAAAGACAGTTTTCACGATATATCGGAAAAAATGTTACCGGTCGGCCAAAGGGTGGCAAGCATGAGCACAATCTAATTCATTTAATCTCGCCATACTGGATAATTTTGCTATCCTCACTGGCTTTTGCGGGTAGGGCATTTCTCAATGAAAAGTTACAAAACGAGCATCTTTCTGGCTCTAGGCATCTGCAGCACCGCTTGGGCGACGGAGAACGGAAGTCACAGCATGACGCATCATATGATGATGCTGGTCATCCAGCTCGGCGTAATACTCTTTGCCGCCAAGTGGGGGCGGATTCTGTTCGAACGGCTGAACATGCCGGGAGTTCTGGGAGAACTGGCTGCCGGCATGGTCATTGGCCCCTATACGCTGGGCCAACTGCAATTCCCCGGATTTGCGGAAGGGCTTTTTCCGCCGGTGGGATCGTTCCCGGTCAGCATTGAACTGTACGGACTCTGCTCTATCGCGGCCGTCGTACTGCTTTTCATGGTGGGTCTGGAAACAGATCTGAAACTGTTTCTCCAGTTTTCATTGGCTGGTACTGTGGTGGGCATCGGGGGTATTACCGGATCATTCCTGCTGGGCGACTTGGTGACGGTATGGTTTTTTAACCGTTTTCTCGACGGCTCTCTTACCTTTATGAGTCCACCGGCTCTTTTTATGGGTGTTTTATCCTCAGCCACATCCGTTGGCATCACAGCCAAAGTTCTGGCTGAAAAGCGAAAGTTACAATCGCCGGAAGGGGTCACAGTGCTCGCCGGTGCAGTCATTGATGATGTACTGGGTATTATTCTGCTGGCCGTAATACTGGGCTTTGTGTCAACCCGCGGTGCCGACGGCACAAAGGTTGACTGGCATCATATCGGCATGATCGCGGTCAAAGCTGTCGGTATATGGCTGGGTGCGACGGTGCTGGGACTCGTGACGGCCCACCGCATCAGCCGCATGCTCAAAGGGTTCCGACAACACTCGTCCATTGCCATCATGTCACTGGGACTGGCTCTCATACTGGCGGGGCTTTTCGAGGAGGCCGGGCTCGCCATGATTATCGGTGCCTACGTGATGGGGCTGGCGCTCTCACAAACGGATATTAGCCCGATGATTCAGGAGAAACTGGGGTCTGTTTTTGAGTTTCTCGTGCCTGTCTTTTTCTGTGTCATGGGCATGATGGTTGATTTCAGAGCCCTCTCCAGCCCGGCAGTTATCAGTTTTGGACTCGTTTATTCGCTGGTTGCCATTGTCGCCAAAATCGCGGGTTGCAGTATACCGGCTCTGTTTTTCAACTTCAACAAGAGGGGCGCTCTGCGCATCGGTGTGGGTATGGTTCCGCGCGGTGAAGTAGCGCTGATTATTGCCGGTATCGGGCTCTCGGAAGGCATTTTAAACCAGCAGCAGTTTGGGGTCGCCATCCTGATGACTGTTGTGACCACGGTCATCGCGCCGATTCAACTCGTACGATTGTTTAAAAACGATATATCCGGTTTGAAAAGAGACATAAAATCCCGCGACGAAGCTTCCATCGTATTTCCCTTTCCATCGATAGAGATTGCCTCTCTGCTAAGCCGGAACATCCGGCGTTCGTTTGAAGCGGAAGGTTTTTTTGTACATGTCCTCGAACACCAGCATCAGTTCTTCCAGCTGCGCAAAGACGATATGGTTATCAGCATGCATCAGGATCAAGGCGAGCTCATCTTTGACTGTGGCAAGCGGGAAGCCCCGCTGGTCAATGCCGCCGTTTATGAAGAGCTAGCAGAGTTTGAAAAGATGGTCAAAGAACTGGGCAAGCCGATTGACCGCGACGAAGTGGGAAAAAAGCTGCAAATGGATCAAACATCTCCCATCAAAACAACGATGAAACTTGACGATATTTTTCACCCTGCCTGCATGGAACCCGCCCTGAAAGGAAACACCAAAAGTGAAATCCTCGAAGAGATGGTTGACAACCTCGCGCGCGGCGACCAACGGTTTGATAGGGAAGCTGTCTTAAAAGCACTCAGGGAACGCGAAGAAGTCATGTCGACCGGCATGCAGCACGGGATTGCCCTTCCCCATGCACGGCTTGATGACATTACGGAATTGACAGCAGCGGCCGGGCTCAAAAAAGAAGGGATCGATTTTAACAGTATAGACGGTGAGCCATCACAGATTTTTATACTCGAACTTATACCCACCCGAAAAAACGCACCGCATATCCAGTTTATGTCAACGATCAGTCAGCAACTCAATGAAAAAGTCCGCGCGGAGCTGTTAACCTGCAGCAGTGCCGAGGACATGTACCGCATTTTGACGCGACAGGAAAACTGAATGGAGTTTATAGCCCTGACTGAATTAGAGGACCGGCCCGTATCACACAATCCGGCCATTTTGAAAAAGGTCTATATCAGATCCGGCACCGTCCCGCACATCACCGGTCTCGCACGGTCACTTTTCAAACCCGGACAAACAGCCCCCGCACACAGGCATACGGACATGTACGAGGTATTTTGCGTTTTGGAAGGACAGGCCCTGTTCAACGTGGATGGGCATGAACACCTCGCAGACAGCGGGGACTGTATACTCATTGCTCCCGGTGAACAACATGAAATCAGCAACCCGGGTTCCGCCCCCCTTGTTCTGCAGTACTTCGGCGTCAGCACCTGATTAAGGGTCCTTTGATTATAATCCTCATCCGCCGGAATAATAACGTGCTGCATAAAATCAAACCACTATCCGGTAGTTGAAATGCTGAAAACAGAGGTACCTGTAAAATACAAGGCAGCGTACCCGTCGGGTGACGAGATTTTTCATTTGCATACCGGCGGCCGTCTGACATACTATTAAATCAAACCGTTGAGGTACTCATGAAAACACGCATCATCATTACAGCCGCCATTCTTCTCACCGTTCTGACCGCACAGGCCCGCATCGGCGAAAACGTGCAGCAGAGCCTTGATCGTTATGGACACCCTGTGCCCGATTCCGGCCTGGACAAGAGCTACACCGGGGTCAACATGTACCAAAAAAACGGCCTGCGGATCAAAATACACTTCAACAAAGGACTGGCTGATAGTATAGAATACCTGCGCGGCCCCCACAGTGCGCTAAACCTGGAAGCGGCGCTGAGACTGCTGCAACTGAACGGAGGGGCTCGGACGTGGGAACTGCTGGTAAACGAGAATACCCATTATAAACTGGACGGGATAAAAGGGCGTGAATATATGCAGCAGCAAAACCTGATACGTTTTGACACCACAGATCAGGCTCTTTTTGCCACCTATTCCAAGCAAAGTAAATCCCTGAAAATTGAAACCAGCTCCTTTATCAACAACTCTATCAATTACATTATTCAAGGCCTCTAAGGGGGGATCGTCCATGGCGCTGGAAATAGAAAGACGCTTCCTGGTGAAGCATACCGACTTTCTCAAAGGACAGAGCGGCCGACGCATGGTGCAGGGGTATATCGCCGTTGACGGCACCCGCGTTGTACGAGTGCGCGTGCTGGAAGGCGAGGCTTTCCTGTGCATCAAGGGGCTCAAAGCGAAATTCAGCCGGCTGGAGTTTGAATACCGGATTCCCGTCGCCGATGCCGAGGAAATACTGGCTGTTTTCTGCGAAAAACGGATAGAAAAAGTGCGCTATGACTTAACGTGCGAGGGAATGCACTGGGAAGTCGATGTTTTTGAGGGGGCCAACGCAGGCCTGACGGTCGCAGAGGTAGAGCTGGAAGATGAAAGCCAGCCCATATCACTGCCGGAATGGGCCGGCCGGGAGATCTCAGAAGACCCAAAGTATTTCAACTTCAGCTTGGCTATAAACCCCTTTTCAACATGGGTTGAGAACGGTTAAGCAGACTGCAGATCTTTAACCGTAACATTGCCCTCATACAGGGCTTTACCCACTATCGCCCCACCCAGATTAGCGCATTTTAGGGCTTTGAGACGTTTAATATCTTCAACAGAAGAAACGCCGCCGGAGGCCACAACAGTACAGGCGGTGGACTCACACATATCTTTCATAGCTTCAGCGTTCACACCACCGAGCATACCGTCGCGGCTTGTATCTGTGTAGATAATAGTCTTACAGCCGGCTTCTTCCACCTGCTCAGCCAGGGTTGAAGCTTCAACCCCCGTTGTTTCAACCCAACCTTTGACCTGTACAAAACCGTCACGGGCATCAATGCCCACGGCAATGCGCTCAGAACCAAAACGCTTAATGATCCGGGTGAGCTGATCCGGGTTCTCACAGACACGCGTGCCCAGAATGACCCGATCCACACCCGTTTTGATCATCGCCTCTATATCGTCATCGGTTCGCAGACCGCCGCCCATTTCAACGGGAATGGATACGGCCTCAACCATCTGCTTTATCACAGCCGCATGTTGCGGCGCACCCTTAAAAGCTCCGTCTAAATCCACGACGTGAAGATACGCCCCCCCCTCGCTTTCCCAGTGCCTCGCCATCGAAACGGGATCATCGGAGTAAACCATTTCATCAGCGGCCACACCCTGCTTCAAACGGACACAGCGACCGCCCTTCAAATCAATTGCCGGTATAACAGTAATACTGCTCATTATGAATCCTCCACTAAGTCATTAAAATTTTTCAACAGTGCCAGCCCTGTCTGCTGGCTCTTTTCGGGATGGAACTGGCTGGCAAACAAACGGCCCTGTTGAACGGCGGATGTGTAGCGAATACCGTACTCCGTTTCACCGGCGATGATTGCAGTCTCAGGAGTATCGACGTAAAAGGAGTGAACAAAATAGAAAAAAGAACCATCTATTATATCGGCAAAAATTCGGCTGTTGCGCACCTGGTAAACGCGGTTCCAGCCCATCTGGGGCACTTTCTGCAATGGCGTCGAATCGAATTGCTTTACCCGGCCGGGAAACACACCTATACCCGGCACACCCGGTGATTCTTCACTCTCTTCAAACAGAACCTGAAGGCCTACACAAATACCGAGAAAGGGCCTGTCTTTTGCAATCCACTCCCTGACGGCCTCCGGAAAACTTCCCGATTCAAGGTGTTTCATGCAATCGCCAAAGGCACCCACACCGGGCAGAATGAGTCCCGAACACTCGGCAAAGCGGTCCGGTGACTGAATAATAGCAGCCTCCATACCGAGAAACCGGCAGGCATTGTAAACACTGCCGAGATTTCCCATTTTGTAGTCAATAATTCCAATCATTGGATAAACACCTTCCCGAATCTTCCAACCTTTGTCGGTATGTTTGAGATGCGCTCGCCCGTGCCGGGGGCGTACTCAGAGGCCTTTCTGCCTTACGCCCCTATTTTACCTTTGCTGGACATGACGCCCTTAATCCGGGTATCTTTGGCACAGGCCATCAGCAGCGCCTTGGCCAGTCCTTTAAAAACCGACTCATAGGCGTGATGCACATCATCGCCGTAAAGATGGGCAATGTGCAGGTTCATTTTTGACTGATCGGCAAAAGATCTAAAAAAATGCTCAATCAGCCCGACATCAAAATCCCTGATCTTGCGTTTTCGATTGGCAATGGAATAGACCAGATAAGGCCGGCCACCTAAATCCACCGCCACCCGACACAACGACTCATCCATGGGCAGCAGTGCCCAGCCATAGCGAGTGATGCCCCGGCGATCGCCCAGAGCTGAGTCCAGGGCTTCGCCCAGCACGATGCCGATATCCTCTACCGTATGATGATAATCCACAGCGAGGTCACCGCGCGCCTTAACCGTTAAATCAAACAGAGCATGTTTGGCAAACAGTTCCAGCATGTGGTTCAGGAAAGGGATACCCGTATCAACCTCATACACACCTGAGCCATCAATATTCAGCTTCAACTCGATATCCGTTTCACTCGTCGTACGCTTTTTTGCGGCCACTCTTTTCATGCTGTATTCACCTTCATCATGTATTTGTCTACAGTGTGTAATGCACGGGGCGGGAGGAATCAACACAATGTGACCCGGAAAGTGATATCTTCACGAATCCGGAACGCTTGTTTTTTTCTCAAAAACGATGATACGTTTGCGCAGAGCGCGATGGAGGCCAATTGCCGGGAGTTCCTGAATGGGTCTGTAATACTCATTGAGATACGGAACCATGATCTGGCCATTATCAGGTAATGGGAGGAAAACGATCAGAATATCAAAGGGTATCGTATCCCAGTAATCCTGGTAGGCATCGTAAAAACGGACTCTTCCCGTTTCATGTTTATGGACTGTATCATACTGCGGGTTCGCATAAATGGGTTTGCCGGCCAGCAGATTCAGGTACCCGAATTCAAACATATAGGTATTCTTTCCGGGTGTCGAAAGGTAGCGCATCACGATATCATAACGCGCCTCATCAGCCGGGGTGATCAGGAGTAAACCCGAGTCATGCCTGAGCGCAAGAAGCTGCACAATCAGCAGCCCGAACACAGCGGAGTGATGCAGTTTTTCAGCAACTTGCAGTTGATGAAGAAAAACAATACCATTCACAATCAGCAGGCCGTAAAAAATCAGCGCCTGCTGTTGGCCGGAGCCGTATTTCATGGCAGCAAAAATACCTACAAAAGCGCTGGCACCAAGCATAATATACTCGATCTTTAACACGTCGCGCGAAAACCACTTTATCGTGAAGAGACCCGATATGATCAGAGCGATGAGGACACCGAAACGCCCCAGCAGCTGCGGGTAGAGAATGGGATTCCAGAAACGGGACAAAATAAGAGGATCCAGAGCATTGCGCTGAAAAACATTAAACCAGAACATCGACCCCGGACGCATCGTCTCATAAAATGCTGTAGTAGCGAACAGAACCGCCAACAGCAGAAGTGCCGCAACACCCTTCTTCACATTGCGGATAAAGACATAGAAAATAAAAGCCATCATATAGGCCAGGCCCGTCTGCTTGCTCCAGTAGCAGCAGAAAAAACTTAACGCTGATATCACCAACGTGCGCCACGACACCGCCCGGTCACGAAGAAGCAAAAAAACTCCCAGCATGGCAAAAAACACGTGCATGGGCTGGGGGCCGACCTCAATATACCAGCCCGGCACATCAATACCCGCATAGGCCGCCGCCGCGGCGAAACTGAGCAGTCTGCTTCCGGTCAACAGCTTCACCATCAAACCAACCAGCAGAATGGCTCCGACACTAAAAAACGTTGCCACCACACGTTGTACACGAATATCCACACCGAAAAGACGAATAGCCATGGCCTGGATCTGAAATGAAAGGGGGGTGTAATCTTTACGTGTTATGTGCTTATCATAAGGACCATACAGATGTTCACCGCTCGCAATGGTATAAGCACAACTCGCGTGATAGGATTCGCTCGGACTCAAAATAGCCTTGTATGTAAAGCTGTTGAGGCAGGTTTTTCCAAGCCAGAAAAAATGGAACAGTATGAGCCCCCAAATAATAAATTTTCCAACCTTCATATTCATACTATTCATTGTCTACAATATAGTCATTCAACTTGCAATGCGTTTTTTCGTTATCAGCAAAAGACATATAGCCGCGCAGTTAACGGGAAAAAATGCGAAAGATATTGACCGCTTAAAGCCGCCCCATAATGCTGAGCAGTGAAATGAATGCGATACCTGTCACCGAGTGCTTTAGAAACTGCCCGCGCTGTGCTGCCCCCATTGACCGAAGGATTGGCCAAAACGGCATTTTATGTTCCTCCTGCGGGTTCCGCTACTTTATCAACCCGGGTATTGCCATCGGCGCCATTCTGCTGGATTCAGAGAAAAACACACTGCTTATTCGCCGCGCCAAAGACCCCGGCAAAGGAAAACGGTGTATTGTCGGTGGATTTGCGGAACCAAAAGAAACCGCAGAGGAAGCCCTCAAACGGGAAGTATTTGAGGAGGTTGGACTGCACTGCAAAGAGCTGAAATATATAATGTCACTACCCAACATATATCCTGCACACGGCCTTGTCTCCGATGTTCTCGACCTTTTTTACTGCGCCCGGGTGGACAGCTTCGAGCCGATAACAATCGATACCACCGAAGTGACGGACGTACATCTGTGCCGCCCTGAAGAGGTCGACATAGCATCGCTGGCTTTTCATTCTGTGCGCGTCGCCTTTCAAACCTTCATGGATGACATATACGATTCATCAGGCAAATCAGGAATGTGAGTATGGAATTTATTTTCTGGGTCAGTGCTGCATGCATTCTATATATCTACCTGGGTTATCCCGCCCTGATTGCTCTTTGTGCGGCAGTGAAAAGGCGGCCCGTCAAAAAAGGGCCCTTTCACGGCACGTGCTCAGTTGCCATAGCCGCGTACAACGAACAGGAAAACCTGCAACAAAAAATTGCCAGTCTGCTGGCGGCGGAAGATGCTGAAAAAATAAAAGAAATTATTATCGGTTCTGACGGTTCAACAGACCAGACAGCCACCTGCCTGCAGCAATACGAAGACCGCCGCGTTCAGTGTGCTGCGTTCGAAAAGCGCAGAGGGAAACCGGCCGTTTTGAATGATATATTACCCCACTGCAGTGGAGATGTAGTCGTATTAACCGATGCACGGCAGGAGCTGGAGCCGACGGCGCTACGCGAACTGCTGGCAAATTTCACGGACCCCGAAGTTGGCGTCGTATCAGGCGAGTTGCAGTTTCGCCGTGAAGCGGCGGATTCCTCTGCGGCACAGGGGGTCAATATATACTGGGAATACGAGAAATTTATTCGTGAACGCGAGAGCCGGGTGGACTCTGTACCGGGGGCAACGGGGGCCCTCTACGCCATACGTCGAGAGCTCATCAGCCCCCTGCATCCTGACACCCTGCTGGACGATGTAGCCATACCGATGCAGGCAGTCCTGCAGGGCAAGCGATGCATCTTTGAACCCGATGCCGTCATCTTTGACAACCCTTCAAAGCAGGCGGCGCAGGAAACCCGCCGAAAACGCAGAACTATCGCGGGCAATGCACAGCTAGTGAGACTGTACCCTCAACTGCTCAACCCCCTGCACAACCCCATCTGGTTCCAGTTTGTAAGCCACAAGATACTGCGTCTGGCGGCGCCGTTATGCATGGTCTTGGCCATGGCCGCCAATATCGCGCTCATCCATCGCTGCTTTTACGCGGCGCTGTTGAGCCTTCATCTGCTTTTTTATCTGGCCGGTGCGGCCGGGGGCCTCCTCCAGAAAATGGGTAAGACATCATCGCTGCTCGGGGCACCCTATATGTTCATTCGACTCAACTGGACCACGGCACAGGCGCTGTGGGATGCGCTGACCGGTCGCTATCAGGTAAAATGGGACTGCACAGCCCACCTTCCGACGTAAGTATTCTTAACCCGCTCCTGACTTTCAGCACCTAAAATCTAACAAAACACTATGACGATCGTCATAGTGTTTTGTTAGATATGAGTACATTAAAGATTGCTGAAGGGGTGCGTTTTATCTCCTATCACAATCGTTTTCCATCCATTATGGTTCTATTATCGCGCGGTTTTTACGTTGTTTATTCGTGCAAACGCTGCTGTTTTTGCTATAAGTGTCGGTTTTTCAATCAAGCCGAGAGTAAATCTATGAAAGAAAAATATCCATTTCACGAAATTGAGACCCGATGGCAGCAGTACTGGAATGAGGAGGGCTTCTTCAAGACGGATGTCTCTGACAGCGATCGAAAGTATTACTGCCTGATGATGTTCCCCTATCCTTCCGGGGCCCTCCATGTAGGGCACGGGCGCAATTACATCATCGGGGATGCCGTGGCACGCTACAAGAAAATGCGTGGTTTTCGGGTTCTGACTCCGATGGGATGGGATGCCTTCGGGCTGCCCGCGGAGAATGCGGCGATCAAGACCGGCACGCATCCACGTGAAAGCACACTCCGGAATATTGCGACCATGAAACGCCAGCTCGAAGCCTGGGGCTGCATATATGACTGGGATCGCGAGGTGACGTCCTGCATGCCGGATTACTATAAATGGACGCAGTGGATTTTTGTACAGCTCTTTAAAAAGGGTCTCGCATATAAGGCCAAGTCCAATGTGAACTGGTGTCCCGACTGCGCTACGGTACTGGCCAACGAACAGGTGGTCGACGGATGCTGTGAGCGTTGCGACTGTGCTGTCGAACAGAAAGCCCTCGAACAGTGGTTCTTTAAAATAACGGATTACGCTCAACGACTGCTCGACGACCTCCAGAAGCTGGAGGGCTGGCCGGATCGCGTAAAGACGATGCAGAAAAATTGGATTGGTCGCAGCGAGGGCACTCACATCGACTTCAAGCTGGTGCCACGAGAGGACGGCCTGCCGGATGCCGTGGAGACTGTTCCCTGTTATACGACGCGGGTCGACACCATCTACGGATGCACCTATATGGTGCTGGCGCCCGAATATCCTCAGCTCAGGGAAATGGTCAAAGGACTCCCCGAAGAGCAGCAGGTGCTGGACTTTACAGCGGCCACACAACAGCTGACCACTATCGATCGCACCTCGGAAGATATGGAAAAAAATGGAGTGTTCAGCGGTCGCCACGTCGTCAACCCTTACAATGGCGAGACCATCCCCCTCTGGATTGGCGATTACGTCCTGATGGAATACGGCACCGGGGCCGTCATGGCCGTTCCTGCGCACGATACCCGCGACTGGGCCTTTGCCAAAAAATACGATCTTCCCATTAGGCTCTCCATCCAGAATCCGGAACAGTCTCTACGCCTGGATGAGATGAAGGAAGCCTACACGGGGGACGGCATCTGTGTCGAATCGGGCCCGTTTAACGGGACGCCCAACCGGGAAGCCATTCGGGACATGACCGCGTATGCGAAAGAACGGGGTTTTGGGGCTTTTCAGGTTCATTATCGCCTTCGTGACTGGCTGATCAGCCGCCAGCGATACTGGGGCGCACCGATTCCCGTGGTCTACTGCGACGACTGCGGAACGATACCCGTCGAGGAGAAGGATCTTCCGGTCTTCCTTCCCGATGATGTAGAATTCAAGCCGACAGGTGAATCTCCGCTGAAGACATCAGAATCATTCATGAAAACCTCATGTCCTGCATGTGGCAAACCGGCCCGACGGGAAAGTGATACCATGGACACCTTTGTATGTTCCAGCTGGTACTTTCTGCGCTACCTGAGTGCACGGGACGACAGCCAGGCGGTTGACACCAAAGCCTGCGACGAGTGGCTGCCGGTGGATCAATACATTGGCGGTATTGAACACGCCATTCTGCACCTGATGTATGCCCGATTTTTCACCAAGGCACTCTCTGACCTGGGGGTTGTGCATTTTGACGAGCCCTTTGCCCGCCTTTTCACACAGGGCATGATCTGTAAAAAAAGCGAGCGGGACGGGAAACTCTATAAGATGTCAAAATCCAAAGGTAATGTGGTGAATCCGGATGAGTTGATCCGGGAATACGGCGCCGACACCATACGCCTGTACACACTGTTTATCGGGCCGCCGGAGAAAGATGCCGAATGGAAGGAGCAAGGGGTGGAAGGTGCCTATCGCTTTCTGAACCGAATATGGCGCAAGGTCTATGAAAACAGGGATTTACTGATTGAAACAAAAGGGCTCAAGCCCGATATGGACGCCATGGATGACCGGGAAAGAGATCTCTACCGCAAGACCCATGAAGTCATTAAACAAATCACGCACGACCTCGATGGCGCATTCCATTTCAATACGGCGATTGCCAAGATTATGGAACTGATGAATGCGGTAGATGACGTCCCCGTGGCGAGCCCATCAGAGCAACGTAAGGCCGTATTTGCCGATGCGATGTATACCGTTGTGTTGTTGCTTTCGCCGTTCGCGCCGCACATGGCCGAAGAGCTGTGGCGCGAGCTGGGCTGTGAAGGAAGCATTCTGCAGGCACCCTGGCCGGAGGCCAACCGCAAAGCCATGCAGCGCGACCGGCTGGAAATTGTCATTCAGGTGAACGGAAAGGTGCGGGGGCGCGTCATGGTGAGTGCCGGCGCGGACCGTGAAACGATTGAAAAAGAGGCCATGGGTGACGAACAGGTGGCCAAGTGGATCGAGGGTAAAATGGTGCGCAAGGTGATTGTCGTGCCCGGCAAGCTGATTAACATAGCCGTGAGCGACGGATGAAGACTTTTCACACTGAACAACCGTTGTCGGTCCTTCTAAAAAACTGGTTTGACCTGCCGGGACCCGGCCTGCGGCGAGTCGTGTGGGCACTGCTGACGATCTTTTTTATACTGTTAATTTACAGACATTATCGTTTAATAAATGAACAGTCGGCGTATTATGATGCGTCTGATAAAGAGAAGATTCATATGGAGGCTTTTCTAAATGAACGCTGATCACGATTGCATATTCTGCGGCATAGTGGCCGGGCGGTTGCCCTCAACCAAACTGTACGAAGATGACGAAGTTCTCGCCTTCATGGACATCGGTCCCATTGTGAAAGGGCATGCTCTCGTCATACCGAAGGCGCACTATGACCCCGTAACAGCTGTCCCGCCCGCTCTGCTAGGCCATCTTATTCAGGTCGCGCAACAGGTGGCCGGGGCTCAGGTAAAGGCCTTTAATGCGGACGGCGTAAATCTGTTTCAGGCCAATGGCGACGCCGCGGGACAAGTCGTTCCCCACGTACATTTCCACGTCATCCCCCGCTTTAATGACGACGGCCATTCGTGGAACTGGCATGCACACATGTATACGGGACTCGAAGAAATGCAGACTTTCGCAGATCGCATCAAACGGCAATTATCATGAAAACGTTTAATTACGACGAGGCCATTGATCGCATTACAACAGCGGACCCGCGCTATGACAGCGAAGCCTATCATTTTCTACGCGACGCATTGGATCACACGATAAAAAAGATGTCAAAACCGGCCCGCGGACCCGCCCGGCATGTATCAGGACAGGAATTACTGGAGGGCATTCGGGATTTCGCCTTATCCCAGTTCGGTCCGATGGCCAAAACAGTTTTCAATCGCTGGGGCATTCAGAAAACAGATGATTTCGGCTCTATTGTGTTCAACCTTGTGGAGGCCGGGGTGCTCGGTAAAAATGAAAAAGACAGCAAGGACGATTTCAGAAACGGTTTCGATTTCGAAAAGGCCCTGCGCGACCCGTTCAAACCGAAGCAGCAGAAAAAACTGCACTCCTCTTCCAATTAAGTATGAGAAGCGGGTTGAAGATCACGGCATCCGGTATTACGTTACAGTTTAACAAAGGGAATCCTTTACTTATGAGAAAACGACTATCCACAACCTTCTGTATACTGCTCATGGCCGTGCAACCGCTGCTCGCTGAATCCATGCTTGGGCTTTTGGAACGATCGTATGAACAGGTCGAGCGCATGCAACTCGACAACGGATTGACGCTGCTCATCAAAGAAGATCACAAGGCCCCCGTGGCGGCGGTTCAGATCTGGGTGGGTACAGGCGCCATGCACGAAGGTCCTTTTTTGGGGGCGGGTATGTCGCACTACATGGAGCACATGATTTTTAAAGGGACGCCGACGCGCGATACGGGTGAAATCAGCGGCCAAATCGATCTGCTCGGTGGGCGCATCAATGCATACACCTCCATCGACAGAACGGTTTTTTACGTCACCCTGCCCTCGGCTCACTGGGAAGAAGGCTTAGATGTCCTGTCAGATGCCGTTTTAAACGCACATTTCCCCACCAATGAATGGGAGCGTGAGAAGCAGGTCATTCTCAATGAGATGACGATGGGAGAAGATGACCACAGCCGTCAGCTCTACTACCTTCTCATGCGAACTGCTTATCGCGAACACCCCTACCGCCATCCGGTCATCGGCTACCGCGACATCTTTAAACGTATCACGAGAGAAGACCTGCTCGCCTTCCATCAGCAGCACTACATTCCCGACAATATGATCTGCGTCATTACAGGTGATGTCGATGCGGAAGAAGTGCGGCGGGCCGTAACAGAGCGTTTCGGCGATGTTGAAAAAAGAGTGGCCCCCCTGCATCTGATTCCCCCGGAAGCGAAGCAGGTATCCGGGCGTGTGGCTCGAAAGACCGGCCCCTATGAAGTTACACGCATGATGTGGGCTTACCGCGCAACGGCAATTGACCACCCCGACACGCCTGCTCTGGACGTGCTGGCCAGCCTTATCGGACACGGTCGCAGCAGCCGCCTCAACCGGATATTGAAAGAGGAAAAGAAACTGGTGCACAGTATACAGGCCTTTTCTTATACGCCGCTCGATCCGGGACTGTTTGTCATTTCCGCCGAATTCGAGCCCGACAAAGAGTCGGCTGTGTTTGCCGCCCTCAACGACGAATTAGAAAACTGGAAACAAAATGGATTTACGGAGAGCGAAATTGAGAAGGCCCGCAGAATAGCACTCACGGGAGAGTTGCGCACACTGAGAACGGCCGATGGACAGGCCAGGAGTATCGCTTCGGGGCAATATTATACCGGCGATCCCTCCTTTTCCATCTCCTACCTCAACGCTGTTGAGCGAGTCGATCAGAGTGATCTTGAACGCGTGCTAAACACCTATTTCAAACCTTCTGCCCTCACACGCGTACTTCTCGAACCGGAAGGGGAAACCCCGGCGGCGAAACAGAACAGAGCGGCGGATGAAATCGCACTGAAAACCAAGCGGCTGAAGCTTTCCAACGGGATGCCGCTGCTCGTGCGACCACATCACGAAATGCCTTTCATTTACATAAACTACACCGGACTGGGGGGGCTGCTCACAGAGCCAGAGGAACAAAACGGCATCAACCACCTGATGGCGCAGCTTCTCACGCGCGGCAGCCGGCATTACACCGCCGAAGAGCTTGCGCGCGAGGCGGAAGAAAAGGGAGGCTCGATCCAGTCGTTTTCATCGCGCAGTGTGTGGGGGCTAAGCGCAGAATTTTTATCAGAAGATGCGGAACTGTTCCAGGATTTATTCCGGGAGAGCCTGCTGAACCCCTCCTTCAACGAAGAGGAGATTGCCAAGCAGAAGACCCTGCAGCTTGCCGCCATCGAAAAGCAATCAGAGAATCCACGGGAGCTGGCGAAGGCGTCGCTCCGAGAGGCCGTCTATGCAGACCACCCCTACCGGCACGATGTACTCGGTGAAGCAGAGGATATACCACTCATAACCCGACGCGCACTGCAGGATTATCATGCGGCATTACTGCGGGCCGAAAAGGGGGTGCTCGCTATTTTTGGCGACATCACAGAAGAAGAAGCCCTGGCCATGGGCGAAGCCATCGCGGGCAGCATTCCGACGGGCGGGCAGCCCACTGAAACCGTCGGCACACCGTTCACGCACACAGCACAGCGTATTGAACAAACGTCTCCCTGGAACCAGACCATGCTGTTGATTGGATTTCCGGGACGCAGCGTGAGTGATCCGCTGCGCGATGAACTGCAGGTGCTCTCTGCAGCATTGAACGGGCTGTCATCCACCCTGGGCATGGAAGTGCGGGAAAAAAGAGGGTTGGTCTACTACATCTGGGCCATTCACGAGGCCGGGCGCGACCCCGGACTGTACTATTTTATGGCGGGCACTCAGCAGCACACGGCGGAAGCAGTGGAGCAAGAGGTATTAAAGGAAATAGAGCGCATAAAAGAAAAAGGTCTGGAGCCGGAAGAGCTCGAGCGCGCCAAACAAAAAGTGCTGGGCCGCTATGCGCTCAAGCAGCAGCACGAAGCGGCACTCGCACAGGAGGCCGCACTGTACGAACTCATGGAACTGGGTTTTGAAGAGGCAGAAAAAAGCATTGAGCGCATTGAGGGCATGACCCATGACCAGATCCGCCGGGCAGCCAAGGACCTGTTTAAGCCTGAACACATGGTGATCACCCTGCTGAACCCTGAGGCCGACAAGGAGAGCGGTCCATGAGGCGCTGGTTTGAACTGTTGATCAGCGAAACAGTCCAGCTCTCAGAGATTGCACTTCGGCTGGTCGCGGGCCTGTTTCATCATAACAGGAAAAGCGGCGGACACTGGATCAAGCTATGCAGTCTGCTGACATCGTCCATACTACTGCTCGGGGCAATCGCCTTTGCCTCTCGCTACACGCCGTCATTATCTGTTGATGAGCTTGAAGATCTACACACGATAGAGCGAAAAACGCTGGATTTGGGCCGGTCCGTCAGGGCGGAACCAAAACGATTCCCGGCCCGGACCTATATGCCGAAAAAGAGGGAATCGGAGGCATCGGGATCCATTCATGAAGCCCCTTTTTTTCCATCCGTCGATCTGGTTGCCGTATACGATGACCGCATCTGGTGGGAAAGCGAGCACGACACCGATGATACAGAAGATGACCACCTCATGCATCGGGCCATGGAAGAAGCGCTGCGGCGCCTGATTGAACTTGTGGAAAAAGAGGGCGGCACCCTCAAAGTCCAGGACAGCTATCGGGCCGAAGGGGTGCACGCTGTAAAATCACTGCACAAAGAGGGACGGGCCATCGATGTGACGTGCGACGAGCTGGGTTTGGAAAAGCTGGCAAAACTCTGCTGGGCTGCGGGTTTTGACTGGGTGTACAACGAGGCCCCCCAGCGTGGTGGGGCGCACGTGCATGCGTCAGTCAGAGCCGACCGCCCCTACCTGCGCTGACATAGAACATGTATCCTGTATCCGAGGGGCACAGGTTTAACAGGGGGGCCGGGTCGCGGTGGGTTTTTGAGTTCAACATTGGGACACCCTATCCAACTTCCGAGGTAGAGTCGTCATCATCGACCGGCACCATAACGCGGCTACGGTTCAGCGGAAGCGTAAGGCGATCGTCATAATATTGCACCACATTACCCCTCTCAATCAACCATGCCATAGAGCTCTGCAACACCTTGGGCTCGATCTGTCTTTCCTCAAGAGCTTCTGACAATGCCTGCGGACTGCAACCGGGGTGGGCTTCAATATATTTCAAAATATCGCTGACCGGCGAGACCGTCTTATCGATGTCGGCGGGATGCGGGGCGATCGCCGTAATAAACGTCGATTTTTCGTGATCTCTAAACAAGTGCAGATTCATATGGCGCAAGGCGGGGCGCAAGGCAAAAAGAAGGGTTGTGGGAAAACGTCTTTCCCTCTGCAGCGCCGCCTGCACGGTCCGTTTCAGCTCGTCTTCATCAAGAGCGTCCATATGGACCGCCGATATAACGGCTCGTTCTTTTT
>CAYXEW010000008.1:0-20908 GCA_964464115.1 uncultured Verrucomicrobiota bacterium | reverse complement strand
CTCCTCCTCAGCCATGGCGGCGACTTCCTTCTTCGCATCGGACCAGGACAAGCCCTCGCCATCTTCCGCATCGGAACGTTTATAGACTTTCTGAATGGCGACACTCTGCTTCCACTGTTCAATAATATCCTCATCCTTGACCATTTCAATCTTGGAGCGATAGGCCTCGACAGACAAATGTGAAAAGCGTGAGGCGTGGAGCTGCTGAATCCGCTCATTGTATAAATGGTGGTTGGGCGGGCCAATCAATTCTCCGCTCATAGAACAGCGGGCGACACAGTTAAAGTTTCCGGGCGGAGGACCGTTATCCACTTCTTCCACTTTAAAAAAATGATCCATATGTTCGAGGGCGACATGGTCGAGCAAACGCTGTTTGACCGTGTATATTTTTTTACATATTTTGCATTGATAGAGATGGGTGAGATCACTGCGGCGTGATTCATCAATTTCGATTTTGATCAGGTAGAACTCCGGCTTGGTCAGAAAAAGAGAAGCCACGGAAGGCAATGCATAGGCGCGTTTAGTAGAGCTGATTTTTTTTACAATCACACCCAGACCTCTGCGTTCCGGAATAAAAGACACCTGCAGAGGAAGGAGCGGTAAATGCTCTGAGCGGGGCGCGGGGCGCGGGCGCTCGCCCTGCTTTGAAACCCACTTGGCGCTGGCATTCTTTTTAAACGCCTTCAGAGACTCATGCTGGGACATCCCTCCCCGTCCATCGGATTTTCCCGCCGGCCTTCGCGAACTGCGGCGATCTCCCGCATACCCCTTATCCTGACGCGAAGCGGATCGCTTGACGGTCACATACTGTTGGTCGCCCCCATCGTTGCGAGCCCAATCGGGCGTCAAGTTCAGATCCAGCAGATCTTCGCTCTTACATTCTTTCTGTTCTTGATTTTCTTCCATAGGGTGCAATCAATATGATTTACTAAGCATATAACAAGCTGTCCGTGAGATGTGAAGTATTGTTTCACAAAAACTGGGCGAGCGTCGAGCAGATAAGACCCTAGGGGCAAAGGACCATCTATATGAACAGGATTGCAAAAGAAAAATATTCGTCAGCCGTAACGCTGTCAGACATGGAAATATTTATTTTTCCCGAACTGTTGTACAGCCTGGTTCTGGCGAACATCATGTCGCCGGAGATATGGAAATGGCGGGAAGATCCGTGGTTCATAAAAATGAAGAAAATGTCTCCTTACCGACGCATTCTCAGGCTCAAGCAATACATCGTAGACCATTTTGAATTCAATTTGGACCTTGATACATGGGGTCTGACAGAGCAGGAAGAAGAACTCGCACGCTTCGACGGCATCATGGATCGTGAAACAATCAGCCAGAGCAATGCCCTTTTCGGTTACCATGGAGATCAGTATTATTTTGATATCGATATACGCCGTCATTTCGGGCTCGACCAGTACACATCCAGCATTATTCCTTACTGGAAAACGGAGACGCTGGAAGCCATGCAGGCATTCCGCCACAAGGAGGGTTACGAAACCGGTGCCGGCGAATGTGTTTCACTCTCAGCCCTGTATGCGGCGGCGCTCTTCGTGGTCTGCGGCATTCCCCTCGAAGAAATCTTTCTCATGGCCACCCCCCTGCACTCCCAGAATTACGTAGCGATCAAGGATGGTATCGTCACCAACAACCGGCGCGTGGTGACAAAGAATATGTGGTTTAACGGGACTGAACTGACGGCAAAAGCGCAGCGCGCACTGCGCAATGAGCGGGTTACCATTATTGCCCACAACACCGGATACACGCATATTGTATACCCTGAGCAGACCATAGATCCCGCGGCGCTCGCACATTTTGAAAACCACCTGAGTGCTTTTCTGAGCACCGGTGTAGACCTTAACGTGCTCCTCAGCTTTCTACGTTTTAACAGTGAAATACAAGGTTGTTTTCAGATTCAGCAGATGCATCACGGCAAGCCCCGGTACGTGCCGGCAGAAAAGGTATTCGCCTATGAACACACCAGTAAATACACCATGAACGAGCAGACCTGGGCTCAGCTTGTCGACGATGTCGACGAGTACGAATTCTTTTCAGAGCCGATTGAAGACCGCATCCTCCTGAATATGTTTGTAGACTTCTTCAGGCAGCATCCGGTCGATTTTTCGGAACCCGACAGCGTCAGCAGGCTCGTCGCCACCATGAACTGTAAAAACCGGAATGCCGAAGACGTGCTGAACAAACTGCGGGAATTCTGTTGTCTGAAACCCAACCTTCCCGACGGAAACAAACAGCAGATTCCGATGGAACCGATCCGGCTGGAGCCCGGCATGAGCCGGGAGGAAGTGATCGCATATCTCGAATCAAAGCGCGCGGACATCCCGGTGACTGATCTGGCCTTCTACGCCTACCGGGACCTCGCCAGGATTGATCATGAACCATTCCTAAAGGCCGCCCTGGAGCGCAACCCCGTTTCGGCAGCCGGGGCGAATGAGATGAGTCTGGACGAAACCGTCCACTATCTGGAACAGTTACCCAATGAATCCATCTACGACGGAACACGAGCAGCCCAGCCCGACGAAGTCTGGAACTTCGGGCGAGGGGACGGGCTGGAAAAAGCGATCTGCCTGGCCAACATACTGAACCATCGAGGCATCCATTTTGAAATGGCCTCCAACGGGACCAGCGCAAGCCTCAGAGCTGACGGGTTGTCGATTGACTGGAAAACCGAAAAAGGCATCATCCTGAATTGTACCGGTCGGCCGGGGAAATGACGTTAAACGTTTTTGAGTTACAATTCTTTGAGATTCTCAATTGTGTGATACATTCTGTTGTCTAAAAATAATAACGAAACGAGAGTTTAGCGATGGCTTGGCAATACAGTGATAAAACAGTAAAGCTTTTTATGGATGCCGTACACGGAAAACCCGGTACGCACATGGGAGAGATAGAAGAGCCCGATGGTCTGGGAGAGCACGGTTCCATTTCCTGTGGTGACGCGCTGCGCTTCACCTTCAGGGTGAAAAAACATCCCGAAGATCCCGTACAGGACCGCATCGTGGAAGCCCGTTATTTAACCTTTGGTTGTACCTCAGCCATCGCGGCATCGGAAGCGATCTGCATAATGATCGAAGAAAAGAAGTGCAGTCCGATCGAAGCGCTGACGATCACCAATGAGGACATTGTCGAATTTCTCGAAGGATTACCCGACCAGAAAATTCACTGTTCGGTCTTGGGGGCGGAAGCGCTTGAAGCGGCGGTATTCAACTGGGCGCAAAAGCGCGGAGTGGACACCGAACTGCTCGGTCTGGCACCCCATTCAGAAGAAGAGGAAGAGGGCCGAATTGTCTGCAAGTGCTTTTCCGTTACCGAACCCTATCTCAGGCGCAAGATCAAAGAACTCAACCTTCGCAACATCCCAGAAATAACCAATGCTATCAAAGCAGGTGGGGCCTGTATGTCATGCCACCACGCCCCCGGCGGACTGCAAGACATACTCAATGACACCTGGGGCGAAAAGGGAACGACCCTGATCGAGAACCCGGAAGCGCTCAGTCAGAACGCATCAGGCAAAGATATTGAGATGTCCACCTTTCAACTGATTAAAAAAATTGAACAACTGATGAATGACTACGTCCGCCCGATGCTGCAGCGAGACGGGGGTGATATCGAAATCGTCGACATCAAGGGAAACATTGTCTACTGCAAGCTGGTGGGAGCCTGCTCCGATTGTGCCGGAGCGCAGATGACCCTTAAAATGCTCGTTGAAAAATCATTGAAAGACCAAGTCGACGAACACCTACGAGTCATAGCAGTGTAGGGTATTTCGGAATAAACACGTCTCGTTCATACGGCGAAGAGGACAACATGCATACGGTATACGTAGACAACAATGCAACGACACAGCTTGATCTCGAAGTGGTCGAATCCATGCGCCCTTATCTGGAAGACCAGTTCTTCAACCCCAGTTCGATGTACAAACAGTCCGAATCCGCCGCCGCCGCCATCGAACAAAGCCGTGAAACCATCGCGCGGCATCTGGATATGGGCGATGCCGGCCAACTCCTATTCACATCGTGTGCTACAGAAAGCAATAACAGCGCCGTATTCGGCGCTATGCTGGCCAACCCCAACCGCCGGCACATCATTACATCGGCGGTAGAACATCCATCCATACTCGAAGTCTGTAAAGAAGCGAAGCGAAGGGGCGCCGAGGTCACCTTTCTTCCGGTTGACAGCGATGGCAACCTCGTGATGCAGGAATATATAAAGGCGCTGCGACCGGATACACTGCTGGTAACAGTCATGCTGGCCAACAATGAAACAGGCGTCATCTTTCCCCTGGAAGAGATAGCACGCATTGCCAAAGAAACAAATCCATCCATCGTCGTCCACAGCGATATCACCCAAGCCGTGGGCAAAATTCCCGTTCAGATAAAGCGCCATTTGTCGCACGTTGATATGGTGTCCTTTTCAGGACACAAGGTACATGCCCCAAAGGGGGTAGGCGCACTGTACATCAAGCGCGGCACGCCATGCAGACCCTACCTGATCGGCGGGCACCAGGAGCGCGGACGGCGAGCAGGCACCGAAAACGTGCCCTACATAGTAGGCTTTGGAAAAGCTGTTGAAAATGCGTCAGAACACATAAAAGACAGCGACTCGGTGAAGATTCTGAGAGACCAGCTGGAGCAGGGTTTGACGGAGCAAATACCCTATATAGAGATCAATGGTAAGAATGCGCCGCGTCTGCCCAACACACTGAATGCCGCCCTGCACGGCATTGAAGGAGAATCGATACTCTATGAACTGAATGCGGAGGGCATTTGTGCCTCCAGCGGTTCGGCCTGCACTTCCGGCTCACTGGATCCCTCCCATGTACTGAAGGCCATGCAGGTCCCCTTCTCCGCCATGCACGGTTCCGTGCGCTTCAGCCTGAGCCGGTTTAACACGAAGCGGGATATTGACCACATCCTGCATGTATTTCCCGGCATTGTGTCTAATTTGCGCCGACTGTCCCCGTTCTGGAACGACAGGGAGAACAAGCCGGATTTCAAATCGATGCAGATGAGTTAACCAGGCCTGATCTATTCATAAAAATGGATGGGAATGATTGTACCTCTTGGGTATGGGATGGATATGGATTTTTGATCACAAGGAATTTATTCTCATCCATTTTTACAAAAGGCTCGCAGGGTCACTACAGCGTAACCTTTCGGTGCCTCGCATCTACGCTAAACTTATCGCGTGAATAATTCAGGCCAGACAGAGCAGTTGGGCCGTAGCAAATCGCACAGCTCATTCACCGCCAGCGGGTTGCTCAAAAGCCTCGCCGCACCTTGCGAGGGTGTGGCTCGATCAAAAATGCCGGACCGCCTGAAGACCCAAACATCAGACACCCGTTTTACTTACCTCCAAGATGGCGCCGAGCCGGGCATTAAAAAAGTCACCCTACGGATTTATGTTTTTAGTCGGTATCTTATAGAGCAGGTTATTCGTCCAGACGATATCCTTGGAGAACGGTGTATAGGGCCGCACCAGGACAAAGGATTCATCGGGACCGAAATAACCTGGCGGAACCGGCTCATTGCCCATCGTCATCCATTTACTGTGCCAAGTACTGTAGTAGATATACTCATCCGGAATCTGGTTCACTTCATCAATTTTCCAGATCATATCGTGGGCTCCCCATTTAGGGAATGGTGCCCCCAGGAAACCGGCCTCAAGCAGTCCCAGCTCTGACGGATGAGCGCGGCGCGGCTGATTGAAGGAGATCAATACATAATTGGTCTGTCCGGGTTGCGGCCTGCCAAAGGTCCTCGCCGGCTGCGGTTCAAACGGAACGCGCCCGATGAATAGAAATTCGGTCGGCACCGGCACCTTGACCACAAACCCGTGATCAAGCGGCAATTCCTCGAAATCAGCCGTCTGCCCCTGTTTTTCAGTCGGCAAATCAAAATGCCAGTAGCCGCCACTCAACTGATAGACCGACTGCGTGCAGACTTCTTCCGACCCCGGCGCATACCACATAATTTTTGAGGCGTTGGTGTCATTGCCCGAGGTTCCGGCCGGCAGTTCATCGCGGAACACATCCTTGACCGTGTTGTAATCCGGCAGGCCGGGCAGCGAAATCCAGTTCTGCCCCGCTTCCAGCGGAATCTTTTTCAGCACATAAACTTCTTCGGAGGCGAGACGGCTCGGCCGATTGGTCATCCACGTCCCTTTAGGTGAGGCCCTGTAGAATCGCATGACATCGGGGTTGATGTCTCCCGGGGGATCGATCTCCACGTTTCCTTCATCCACGTAGAAAGAAGAACGCACCGTCGACATGTGCTCCCATTTATTCGTCATAAACAGGCCGAACTCCGGACTCTCAGCAAAGATAATGTCGTATTCACTAAAATCGGAAGGGTCTGTTGTCTTACCGTCATAGCTCGCCGTCCAGGAGAGGTGGATTTGATCTTGGCTGACCACCTTCCAGACCCCCTGGGTCAGGTTGAAGGCCGCCAGCGATACATAAACAGCCTCCGACGTCGGGCCAATGTTGCCGGCCCGGTCGCGGCCGCGCATCCAAATGCGGTATTCTTCACCAAATTCCAGATTCGGTATGGTCACATAGGACGTATTGGTCTCAGCCAGTGCAGTGATCTCATTACGAGTAACTACACTAGTCGGGCCGCCGGGGGCCGGAGTTACGAAAACCTGATAAGTATCCCAGGGCGACAAACGCTGGCTGGGGCCGATATCACCCGGACCGGCCGGCGCCCAGTTCAAGTCAATCTGGGTCTGATTATCAAAGGCACCGGGGGCACCCCAGAGATTATTGACACGATCCGGATTGGTCTGATCCACACGAAAGACAAAACTGGTGACGGGTGATCGCAAACGGTCATAGGGGCGGTCATTATCTTCATCTACCGCAAACAGGTACTGCGTGATGACGCCCTGCTGCACGTTATTGAAGTCCACATTGGTCGTAAAGCCCAAATCCTGCCCACCCAGCACACTGGTCGGGAAGATATTCGTTGAAGTGCGGAAGTGATATCCAGAGGCATCTGCAGCCGGGTTCCATTTGATATTAAAGGAGTTTACATTGGTCCAGTCCGACGGGGCGCCCGCTATACCGGGTGTCCACACAGGCGGCTCGGTATCGTCATCGACCACCGTAAAGCGGCTGGTATAGACCAGAACGGGAACACAGTCACTGCCGGCAGAGCTATTCAAATAGAAGGTATAAAGACCGGTATCCACCAGGGATACAATATCAGCCGCAGCCACAATATTGGTGCCTGCAAACGTCGTGCTGTCCGTCGTATAAGTGGACCACTCTTCCGACACGAGCACATTGGATGAAGCGCTGTACACCTCATAACTCGGGTTATCTGGCGGCGTGGTACTGATACCGTTGGCCTCCGACAACACGACGGCGAGATCCCATCCACCCAGCGCGATATCCGCATCGGTCACATTGGTGTTGGCCGGATTGACATCAGATTGCTTGGCCTGCAGCAAATCAACTGATGCCGGGCTGCCGGAGCCGTCACTCGCGTCGATATAGAGATAGTTTGTCCACGTGAGTCGATCGCGCGGGCGATCGTAGTCGTTATCGGTGACAACGACGGCACACGAAATACTGCCGCAACCCAGACCGCTCAGATCCAGCGTCGTTTCGATGGTGGTCCACGCCTTGGCATCCCCGTCGGAGAGCCCGGTGTTGAACCAGCCATTTGAAAATACCGAGCCATCGGAATCATAAACCGTGAAGGCCACCGGCTCAGACTGGAAGGCGATGCCGCTGGTCACATCCTGAACACGGCCGGACAGCGCGACGTTGCTTAAATCCTCGTTGAGATCGATGGTCACCTTACCATTCCACAGGAAATAACCAACCTGCGGAGGGACGGCGTCGTCGTCAACCACGGTAAACGGTATATCCTCAACGCGCGTAAGTATGTCGCCCGCGCGGTCGGCATCGGTATCCGCCGCCTGAATCACACACGTGTACGTCCCGATGGATATGTGCTCAAAACGGCCGCCCGGCGCACTGTTGGAGAAGTTCAGTAAACCCTGATAGCCATTTACAGCACCCACATTGGTCACAATTTGGTCCAGAATAGCGGCCGTGCCAGTCGTATTGATAATATTATATTTCAGCCCATATTGAGCATTACTGAACATCAGGCCGCTGGTCACATCCTGTGCAACCCCCGTAATGCTCCAACCACCGGTATTGATGTCGTGGTCGGAAATCTGTCCGCCGGCACTCTGCTGGAGCCCGTTGAACTGGAAGTTGAACGAGGACGTCGGATAGAAGTCAGTATCGCTACCGACCCAGTTGGTTTTAGTGCCAATGTAGAGCAGGACGCCAAACCGGTCCAGCGTAGAAAGGTCCAGGTTGTTGGTATTCAGAATCACATTATCCTTCTCATTGACGGCCACACAGGTATAGCCATCAATCAGACCGGGAGGGATGCCGGATGAGTGGGAGTCCGTCGCTGCCGCATCCCAGATGCCGCCCGACGCCCTGGCATGGATCGCATAGATAAAGGTTGGATTGCTCTGCGGCCCCTGGTAGGCGAGAATCTGTTCACCCTGGATGTTGGGGGCAAACATCGTATCGTCTACAGCCGTAGTGCCGACAGTAAACATGGGGGTATTCGTCCGCGTCCAGATCACAATGGTTCCGGCCGGTACACAGTCGGTGGCCTCCCATTTAAGGTGTCCTTCCGTGTCGCGGAAGTTATTGACCGGGCTGTTCCACCCGCAGTCCGTGAACGTAATCTGAGTGCCCGCGGGCAGATCCACGGTATTGATAAAGGCGAAACCGTCCCCGTTCATGTCACCGCTCGTGAGCGTATTCATATTAAAGATAGCAATGTCACCAGGCACCAGGTCGGTGCTGCCGCCGGAGCAATCACCGGGAGCCGTACTGGTAACCGTTCCGCCGGCCACTACAGCTGCCAGCTTGTTAGGCGGGACGGAGTCATCATCAATCACGCTGAACGTCGCGCCGCCACTGATGGTGGAGCTGTCGGCGGCCTCGCCGAAACAGAGTCCTTCCGACTGGGCGGACCAGTAAACGGTGTACGTTCCGAGAGCCGCTTTATTGGTGTCCGCGCCCGGCATGCTGCTGTTGGTGACATAATACGTGCCGCCATCCTCCACATAATCTGTAAATTGGAGTGGATCAGTCGTGTAAACATGTTCACTATTGGTACTGAGCACCGTGAAAGTCGGCTGATTCGGATTATTCGTATCAATGCCCGAGCCATGATCCAGCTCCATACTCAGCAACCATCCCCCGTTCACCAACTCATTATCGGTGATTAAGGCCACGGGGCTTCCGCCGACTATCTCCCTAATTTCAAGGTTGCTGGCAGTTGGTGCCGCACCGCCGGCGCCGGAGGTGTAGAAAACCATAGCCTCGACAGCGGTCGAAGAGGCATCATTGTTACGATCGTCGTCAAAGTCCACTGCATACACCATAACGGTGTAGGCCTCACCGCAAGCGACCGTTCCATCGGGCAGATCAATGGTGTTGGCCACGGCCACGGCCGAACCCTTTGCATCGCCGTCGTTCAGCCCCGTCGTGTCAAAGTTATTACTCCAAAGAACGGTGGTGCCGTCGCTGTCCAGTACCGTCAGGTAGAAGGAAGTGTCAAAAGCCACGCCGCTTCCCGCATCCTGTACGAGGCCGGTGACCGCAAAGCCGCCTTCGGCCTGAGTCACTGTGACCGTAAACCCACCACTCGCCGCGAACGCTGTGATTGATGGCGCCGTGGTGTCATCGTCGTACACAGTAAAGGAATTACCGTCGGTGATGGTGGATGAGCTGTGTACACTGGCCACACACTCGCTGTCATTGCTGGCCGACCACTGTACCGTATAGACCCCTATTGAGACATTTGCTTTGCTTACGCCGGGCACTGTACTTTCCGTCAGGTTGTAATCGCTTCCGGAGGTCGACACACTGCCGAATTCATTGCTCGAAATCACCATCGTACCCAGATTATTCACGATGTTAAATGCCGGAGTTCCGTCACCGGTGTAGATGCCGGTATCATGCGTGAGCACCAGTTCCAGCTTCCACCCGCCGTTATTGACATCGGCATCGCTGATGGACGCGGAGGCAGACACGGTGTCCTCGACCTCCAAGCCGGATGCCGTCGGATAATCGCTCGGTCCGCCGGCTCCGCCAATGGTATGAACAACGAAAGAGTCACTGTCGGTCAGCCGGTCGGCTTCCCCGCGGTCAGCGTCGGAGTCCGCCACATAGAACGTCACCGTATAGTCCTGTCCGCAACCGAGACTGGAGAGGTTGGCCGAGGCTTCGGTATGCGTCAGCAGACTGCCACCGCCCGAGACCAAATTATTACTGAACAAAATCGTGTCGGTGGAATCTTTCAATAAGTAGTAGGCGTAGCCACCGGCAATCAACACGCTATTATCGGCCTCCGTGACCGTCGCCTGGATGACCATATCGCCCGTGAGATCCAGACTTGTGCCCCCGCCCTGCAACTGCAGATTGGAAAGAACCGGGGCAGTCGTGTCATCGTCGGTGACCGTAATGGCAACTGAAGCCGTGGAGATGCTGCCGCCGGTGTCGTTGACATAGAAGCGGGCGGTATAGGAGCCGAGGTCGATACTGGCCGTTGCGCCTGTGGAGACCGATGCGTCGATTACGGTTTCCTCAGCAGTGGATCCGTTCGCATAGCTCACCGTATAGAAGTTGGAGAAGACCACCGCGCCAGCATCATTGAAAAGGGCATAACGTGGGAGGCCGCTACCGCTGTTGGGGATGCCGCTGACGGCATCCTGCACCGTAGCAGTAGAGGGATAACCCCCACCGGCAATCACGCCATCCGTGGTGATCCAGGTGGTGGGAGATGACACGGTGCTGATGGAAAAACTACCGGAAGGCGGAAGTGTGTAAGAAGTTCCGCTGCCATTCCAATTGTTTACATCCATAATAGCACTCAAAACGGTACCTGCTGAACCAATCGTAACGCTCATGTCATAAATTGAATTATCAGCGACGTTAAGGGCAACCGCCGTAACCGCATTGGTCAAATCAGGCGGGAGTTCCGATTCATTATTATCATCTTGGCTCTTCCAATCACCCACGTTCACTGCCGTAATGAAGTATGGCGATGCAGGTGTTCCCTTGTAGACAAGAATTTGGTCGCCAGACCCGGCAAGGTTGAAATCCAATGAAACGGCAATTGAACCAACGGACATGGTGCCTGCAGAATCGTCATAGGTGATTTTAGTACCGGCAGCAATCTCTACCCCGGTATCATTAGTCCACAAAATGGAACCCTCACCGGCCTGAAAACCATTGTTGTACCATCCGTTTTCATTAAAGTATAAATATGCACCGTCCGGAATAGCTTCGAGTGCCACCCATGTGAAATCGTCATTATCTGCATTAAGCCCTATCACCGCAACGTCGCCGCGGTCGAGAACCCCATCACCACCGCCACCGCCTCCCGTAGCCGCTTTACCTCCGCCAAAGGTAAACAGATTAATATCCGGGCCATCGTTATCGGTGGCACCGGTACCGTTCAGGGTGAAGTTGAACGGATTTTCATCTGCGTCGTTATTGCTAAAGGAAGCGGAGGCGGTTCGAGCGCCGGTAGCCCCCGGATTAAAGCTGATTTTGAAGGTGGTGGAACCGCCCGGAGCAACGGGTGTGGTGGGCTGCAGTGCAACGCTGAAATCGGCGGCATGGGTGCCACTGATGGATAGCGAACCGAGGGTGAGATTTACTCCGCCGGAGTTCGTGATGACAAAAACATTCGTTACGGTCACGCTGCCGGCCGCCACCACATTACCAAAATCGTATGATCCGCCATCGGCCAGATTGACACCGTCCTGCGAAACCGCAATTTCCTGGCCGGCCACGGTGGCCTGATTACCCGATGCGGGATCAGTAGTCCGATAGTTCTCTGTTGAATCAGCCGTTCTGTTAAACTCGAAAACCTCCACATAGTACGTAGTGCTGGGGCTCAAGCCCGTTACATCGACCTGGGTGCCGATGCCCTTATAGATGACATAGCTACCCGAGCCCAGATCCGAACCGCCGGTAAAGGCCGCATTGGCCGTATAGGTGTTCCCATCCACCGGGTCTTCAGGGGCGGAGCCTTCACGCAGAACCACCAGAGCCTGGTCGCCATCGCCGCGAATCCAGCTCACGCGCATGGCGGTAGATCCAACATTGGCAAACGAGACACCCGAAGCGGCCGTAGCGGGAGGCGCCGTCAGGGTCCAATCATTCGCCGTAGCGGGACTTGCGGTCAGATAATTCTCGGCGCCGGTTCCGCCGTTGAAGGTATAGACCGCGATGTGGTAATTGGAACCTCCGCTGAGCGTGTTGACATAAACAGACGTTCCCGAACCGACGTACACGACATAGTTGCCGCTGCCCAGGTCCGTACCACTAGTATAACTGTCCGATCCATCCGAGTAGGTCGTTCCATCGACAGGATTCTGGCTGACGGCGCCGCCCTCGCGCATGACCACAATGCTGTAAGCGCCGTTGCCTTCCTGCCAGTTGATCGTAGTACTGGCCTGAAGGGTATCCACAAAAACGGCGCTGGAAGCCTGAACGGTCGGCGCTGCGGCCACGGTGGTCAAAGAACTGCCCGTTTCCCGGATACCCTGCTGATAATTGATCTTCGTAGCGGATCCGGCGTATTCATACAGTGCGACATAATACGTTGAATTCGGATCGAGCCCCGTCACATCCACATAGTTCCCGCTACCGACGTACACGACATAACCACTGGCCAGCGCGGCGCCGCTGCCGTAGGCGGCGTCCTGGGCGTATACCGTGCCGTCAGCCGGATGGCTGGTGGTAGGCGAAAAACTCTTGCGCATGACCACGATCGTGCCGTCGCCATTGCCGCCAGACCAGCTTACCCGCATGCTGTCTTCATCCTGCAGGCTGAAGGATACGGTCGGCTGTTGGCTGGGCTCGGTGTAGAAATCATCCTCCGCAGAGTAACCGGTGCCGAAGGCGTTAGCTGCATAGCCCCGGTAATAGACATGAGATGCCGGATTCATTCCGGTGGCCGACAGTGTAAAGGTCGTCGTCGGCGTGATGCTCGTGCCTTTCTGCACCTTGTTGTCGCCGGTATCGGGGCCCGTGGTATAGGCCCAGACAATACCGTAATCGTTGATCGCGCCGCCGCCCTGATCGGTCACCCGGGCACCGAGTGTCGCGAAGGTCGTGTCGATCGCGCTCTTGGTCGGCGTATCCACGGTCGGATACGCTTCATTCACGTCAGTGATCGTAATCGTAAACGTCTCGACGCGCGTCAGGCCGGTGCCGCCGACATCCCGCACCTGAACGCGGATGGAATAACTCGTCTGTGATTCATAATCGAACTCCTCATCCGCGCGCAACTGGCTGCCGTTGATATTGAACGAGCCGTTGCCGGTGTCGCCCGTGCCGGAAACCAGGCTGTAGACGAAGGTATCCCCATCATCGGGATCCGTGGTCGAGAAGGTGCCAACGACGGTATTGACCGGCTGGCCCTCGGCAATCGATGTGCTGGACAAACTCAGATCGGTCGGCACTTCATTGACATCCACGACATTGATCGTGAAGGCCTCTTCATGATACAGGCCACCGCTGTCCGTGGTGCGCACCCGCACAGAATACGTATCCTTGGCCTCATGATTCAGTGAGGCGGTAGCGCGCAGGCTGGAGCCGCTGATATTGAACGAACCGTTGTCCGTATCGCCACTACCGGAAACGAGGGTGTAGACGAAAGTATCACCGGCATCGGGATCGGTGCTGGAAAGCGTGCCGACCGTGGCATTGGCCCCGGCGTTCTCGTTGACGTTATTATCACTCAGCGCCATATCGGTCGGGGCGCTGTTGCCCGATGTAGTCGTCACCGTTTCCGTGCCCGAATTCGCGGTCTCGCCACAATTCGCCGAATACGCCCGCACGCGGTAGTAATAATTCTTCTCGGGATCGAGCCCCGTCACCTGATACGTGGTCACGTTACCCACGTCGAGCCCCTCATAGCCCGTCACAAAATCGCTGGATCCGCCGCCGCCTCCGCTGGGGGCCGTGCCGAAATCGGTCAGCGTGGATCCGGCGCTGACATCTTCGAATCGCGCGCTGGGGTCGGTCCAGCCGTCGGTGTCGCCCTCGGTGATACCGGTCTTCAGCTTGATGTTGCGATTGGCGGTCGAAACGCCGCCGCCCGACCAGGCGCTCCCGGGATCGCTACCTGGGGTGCCGATCACGTCGGTGGTGACGCCGCCGAGCTTGAGCACCAGCGAATCATCGCCATTAAACGTGAATGATTTCTCCTCATCCGGAGACATGTCCGAGGTGCCGATCACCAGCACATCGCCGGCATTAAGTGTGCCGCTACTAAGCGTGAAGTCTACGGAAGGGCTACCGCCATTAACGCCCTTCCAGATTGTCAACTGCTTGTCTGAGCCGTTAAAGGTGATGTCCGAAGCGGTGGCGTTCCAGACTTCCACGCCCTTGGGCGTCGTTCCGCTGTCGGTCTCTGTGTACTGGGAAAAGATAAGGTCGCCCGCCGCTCCCCCCGCGCTGAACGCGGAGTTGGTGGCCACGTCGAGGTAGTACTTCGTTGCCCCGGACACACTCGACCAGTTGGCATTGAACTGCTCACTGCCCACCGAACTCTCCGCCTGAACCGTCGGCGCGCCGAAGCAGTCGGTGTCGTCACTGTCGGTCAGCCCGCTGGAATAGAAGTTACCCGTGCTGTCATAGGACCACGCCTTGTAGTAATAGGTCTCGCCGGGGGTGCGACCAGTGTGATTGTAGGGTGAACCGCTTGTCCCGTTCACGAGCAGCGTGCCGCCCGCGAACGCATTACCGAGCGCGGGCGGGGCACCGCTGGGCGTGGAAAAGGTGTTGTCCGTATCGAAGACCACCACCACATTATTGCCGTTGGCATTGGCGCTGTACGTGACGTTGATGGATGTGGTCCCCGAATCGAGCACGGAGAACGAGGCCGGGTTGGCGGGAGCAATACCCGTTCCGCTCACCGCAACATTTTTGGTCGTCGCGTCCGTACTGGTATGGCTGATATTGCCGGAATAGCTCGTAATCGCCGTCGGCTTGAAGCGGACATAGACCGTGTCATTCGCCGATCCGCCCGACTGCGTGACGGTGACCGATGAGCCATATCCTGAACCGGATGATAGTGACACTTCAAAGCCGGTCGGCGCGGATACCGTAATGTTTGCAGTAAGGTCCGAACCGGAAACAGAATAACTCTTCGGACTGGAGGCTGTGTTTACAGTCTGATTGCCAAAAGCGGTCACTGTTCCGACTGTTATTTCCGGACCGCTGCTGCCACCAACACCATCAATGGTAATATTGTCCATATAGATACCTTCATCGTTCGATGTAAGGTTATAGAACTCAATTCTGATGGTTAAATTATTTCCGCTTACAGATACACCTGTTTCAGAGAACGTGGCAAACGTATTGCCTGGGTTAGTGCCATGACCATCTGTAATGGCGGGCAGTTCCTCAGCAATGTCCCCGTTGCCATCGAAGCCCCGGTCGATACAGGCCGGTTCATTATAAGAATCATCATTGTGTGCCTGAATCCATATCAGGTTCTGCCATGAGCCACTGTCCACCTGGTACATAATTTTGACTTCGTCCGTGGAATCCCAGTCGTTATTGTTTCTCTCAAGCAGGTCAATATAGAAATCAAAAGAGGTGTAACCGCTGATACTGATTGTATCCAATGTGATGGTTGGGTTACCGCTGATATCTTCCGCCGCCCAGTAGTAGTCTGAACCACTTTTGCCACCCGTCGCATAAGCGGTACGGTTGAATATATCTGTATATCCAGATCCAGTTGTTTTTGAAGGCGTATACCCATCACCTGCTGTTTCAAAATCAACTTTCAACAATTCAGTCTGGGCAAACACACTCATCGCCATTGTTGACAGCACGAAGGTCAGTAAAATAGGGAGCAGCCGATGAAATTTGGAATGTGACGCGGTATATCCGGCGCTGTGAGCCGGATGATGAGCCCGGTGCGTAACCCCGGCCGTACTCTGACCCAGCAACCATGAAGGCAGGGCGCGAAGTCCCTTGCGCGCCGCGGCGGTCAACGGAGTGACCGCCCTACCCAGATGAAGCCACCTTGTAGCGACGGCTCTACCGGTCACTTTTTTCCAAACCATGGAAATTGCATGACTGATTTTTTCCAACGGTTGGAAAGAATGAAACCCGGTGCTGTGAGCCGGATAATGAGCCCGGTGCGTAACCCCGGCTTTACTGTGACCCAGCAGCCATGAAGGTAGGGCGCGCAGTCCCTTGCGCGCCGCGGCGGTCAACGGAGTGACCGCCCTACCCAGATGAAACCACCTTGTTGCGATGGCTTTACTTATCAACTCTTTTGTTTTTATCGTATTCATTGGAACACGTCGCTCCCTTTGATCGTACATTTATAAACTCAAAACTCCCTGTCATTCAGCCAGACGGATGCGGTACATACCGCTTTCTTTCTGTTCATCCACGTCGACAGCGATAGTGGTGAAATCTGATGTGGCGGTGATTACCGAACCGACATCGCTAAATTGCGGATGATCCGCCAAATTGTCTGCTGTGAATTGCACGCGGTAGCGTTTACCAGTCACGCTCGGCCAGGCCAATGTTACCTGATTGACGCCGCTGCCACCCTTGGAAACCAGATCATCATAGGCGATGCCGGAGATGGCTAGCAGTGAGTTTTTGTCTGCGGCATCCGTACCGGCGGCGAATTCGTCGCCGTCACTCATGCTATCCCCGTCACTGTCGGCATTCTCGTCGCTCGTGCCCAAACTCATTTCCCAGGATTCGACGAGTCCGTCACCGTCTTTGTCGTCGCGGTACAGCGGCTGATCGGTTTTCTCCAGATTAACGATCATGGTTTTGAAGGGCTTCACCGAGAACAGTTCGGAATCGGCATAAAATGTGGCTTCGTCTATTGTGGGCGCATTGAACACGCGCACGAAGACTTTGGAGTCATTTTTCGGGCGCCCGTCGCCGACGGTATGCGAAAAGGACCCGGGATTACTGTCGGTGGGCAGCGTCAGCGCTCCGATACCGGTCACACCGTGCCGGATTAACGGGTTTCTCGAATCCGGCATGCCGTCTGAGGCGGGCGGATAGATATTACCATCCTGCGCTTCGAGCACCATGACCAAATCACCCGGCGCACCGGCCGTGCCTTCCAGCTTTTTACCAGCTTCATCCGTAATCGGTGAAGATGCCCAAATCTGAAGCGGCATCGTCAACTGTGCTTCGGCCACCGGACCGAACACAAAAAGGCCGAGCAGCACAAGCGCGACCCATACTGAAAATTTCTTTTGTCCTACCGCATTCATCTGAATACGCTCTCTTTCATTGATGTCTGTTTCCACATTAAAAAACACTTGATTGCCTGCCCTTTTTATTTCATTGCGCCGATCTGAACTATTCCGAATCAACGCTCTCCTTTTATACCCCTGAAATCTGACGCACCATACATGACTTCGGGCATCCTGTTAAATTATTTCAATTTATATCAAATCGCGCTTTTTGCAAATTGCACAGGAACTCACAAAAAGACTGCAAATTACAGGTTACAATATAGGTATAGCCTGTTAAATAGCGATTGAATGATTGTTAAACAAATGTTAGACATTTATTAGCAAAATGACTTGAGAGGTGACGGAACAAAGGTCGTTATATACCATATTGCGCATTACCTGCTCAAATGGGGGCTGTGTTCAAGGAAAAGCGTCTAGTCTGATCTATTCATAAAAAGGGATGGGAATGATTGTACCTCTGGCGCCAGGAAATTCTGTCCCAATAACGCATATGCTTCTTGTTTGTGATGCGGATCTTTTATACACTTCGCCATTATGGAAATATCACAGAAACTTTCGAGTATTGCCTGGCGAGATTTCAAGACGATGCCGGCAGCGGAAAAGGGCCCTTACTTTAACGCGGGCTCTAAGCCGTATCACGCCCTGGTTGCCCAGCAGTTCACGCGGCCCATGTTGGATCGTCTCTGTGAGCTGTCGTCGCGGATTCGCAAAATAGCCAAAACCCGGGGCGGCGCCCTCTTTGTGCAGGATCAACTGAAAGAGAAGCGGGCCATGCTGTATTTTTCGCAGCCGTCGACACGAACGTTTCTTTCATTTTACGCCGCCTGTCAAATCGTCGGCCTCGATACGGCGGAGGTTCGTGATACGGCCACATCAAGCGAATTAAAAGGTGAATCGCCGGAAGATTCAGTACGGACGTTCAGCTCATATTTTGATGTAATCATCATGCGCCACCATGTGGGCGGGTTTGCCGAACGCATTGCCTGGCTGCTGTCGAATACGGAACGTGCAGTTCCCGTGATCAACGCGGGCTCCGGAAAGGATCAGCACCCCACCCAGGCATTGCTCGACATCTATACGCTGCAGCGCAGCTTTGAAAGCATGGGCGGCATTGAAGGCAAGACTGTCGCCCTGGTCGGAGATTTGGCGCGCGGAAGAACAGCGCGTTCGCTCGCGTGGCTGTTGACGCTCTATCCCGGCGTGCGTCTCATCTTTACAGCACCAGAATCGCTGCAGATACTGCCCGATGTGCAGGAGGCTATGAAGGCTTCAGGGGTGGAGTACACGTTAACAGATCAATTTGAAGAAGCGGTTCGGGAAGCGGATGCCATTTATATGACGCGCATACAGGATGAATGGGATAACGCGCAGGAAAGCACATCAATCGACACCAGCGCCTTTCATTTAACAGCCGCTCACCTGCCCCTTATGAAGAAGCATGCGGTGATTATGCACCCCCTTCCCCGCCGGCACGAGATTGCCGTGGAAGTGGACCGCGATCCCCGCGCCATGTACTGGAGGCAGGTGCGAAACGGAATGTGGATTCGCGCCGCGCTGCTCTTGACGGTTTTTGACCGTGACAAAGAGATCGACCGATACTATGAAGACCTGACCCGTTAAATGCGAGGTATTTGATTATGCAGCACTTAATTACACTGAAAGACTGGTCGCCGGCGAGGGTACAGCGCGTGCTCGAGCTGGCACGCCGCGTCAAGAAAGACCCCACGGCGTATATGGATGAGATGGATCGCAAGACCCTGATCATGATTTTTGAAAAACCGAGTCTGCGTACACGGGTGTCATTTGAAACAGGTTTTTGCCAGATGGGCGGGCACGCGATTTATTATGATCTTTCCACATCGCCGCTAGGGGCGGGTAAAGAATCGATTTGCGACATGATAAAGGTGTTGAGCCGCTATGTAGATATGGTCATGGCACGACTCTTCAAGCATGAGCATATCGAAGAAATGGCGCGCCACGCCTCCGTTCCCGTCATCAATGCCCTGACTGATCATGCCCATCCCTGCCAGGTATTGGCGGACTTAATGACTATACAGGAGCACAAAGGTTCTTTATCGAATCTGACGCTGGCATATGTGGGTGACGGCCGCAACAATGTGACCCATTCGCTCGTGTACGGCTGCGCCCTCACCGGTATGAATGTCAGGGTCGCCAGCCCGCCCTCGGAAGAGTTTCTGCCTTCGGATGAGGTCATCGCAGAGGCCCGCGAAACAGCCTCTGTCACCGGTGCCTCGATAGAGGTCTTTACGGATCCTTTCACGGCTGTGGAAGGTGCTGATGTGGTCTATACGGATTCGTGGATGAGCTATCACATTCCAAAAGAAGAAATGGACCGACGAGTCGCCGCGCTGAAGCCCTTTCAGGTTAATGCTGAGCTTATGGCACGTGCGAATAAGGGCGCTATCTTCATGAATTGTCTTCCGGCCATGCGGGAATATGAGCAGACCGCTGAGGTTATCGACGGCCCGCAGTCGGTTGTTTTTGATGAAGCGGAAAACCGTTTACATGCCCAGAAGGCCGTCATGATTGACCTGATGGTCGAATAACATGAAACGTCTTCTTTTGATTAAACCGAGCTCTCTGGGCGACCTCTTCCACGCCTGGCCCGCCGTTCACAGCATCAGGGCGGGGCTCTCCGCCGAACTTGACTGGGTGGTGAATGCCGAGTTTGCAGCGCTGGTAGCGGCATTTGACGATGTTTCGCGCGTGATTCCTTTTCCGAGAAAGACGTTTATGTCATCGGCACCGGCATTTTTTAAAGAGCTCAGAAAAGAGCGTTATGACATCATTCTCGATTTTCAGGGGCTTTTAAAGAGTGCCCTGATCTCCGGACTGGCGAGGGGGGCCTTGCGCCTGGGACCATCGTTTCATCGCGAAGGAGCCTGCCTTTTTTACAACCGAATTGCGGGCGCGCGAAACAAGAACCGCCACGCGGTTGATGAGTGCATGGATTTTGTCGCAGAGCTGGGTGTGCCCGTACTGAATGACAGGCTGTCATTCAGAGCGGAACCGTTACAGAAGGTGATACGCCATCCTGCCATCGGCGTCCTGCCCCACTCCCGGTGGCGCACGAAAGACTGGCCGGCAACATCCTATATGGAGGCGTTGAGAACGCTTCAGAGCAAGACCGGCGCAGCGGTGTATTTGCTGGGCGGTGCGGGTGACCGGGCAACCTGTGAGACCATTAAACAGGCCCTTTCGGGTCATGTAACCAATCTGGCTGGTGAAACATCGCTCTTGCAGCTTTTATCTGTATTGCGTGAAGTGGATGTACTCATATCGGGCGATTCCGGCCCCCTGCACATGGCCGCAGCGGTTGGAACACCGGTGGTGGGTATTTACGGCATTACAGATCCGGTTAGAACGGGGCCATTTGGCCGGCATCATGCCGTGCTTAAAGCCCGGACAGATTTACCGCACGAGGCCTTTCGCCGCTGCACGCAAAGCCACCTTTCTGTCATTGCGCAAATAGCGCCGGAGCGCGTAGTGGAAGAGACTCTTCAACTCCTGAGGGGTCAGAGTACCAGGAAGAAGTCAACGGTAAATTTTGATATGATTTGAG
>CAYXEW010000007.1:20856-50703 GCA_964464115.1 uncultured Verrucomicrobiota bacterium | reverse complement strand
TAAGCAAAGCCCTCCATAAAATTAATACTGCATACATCACAGGCTGACCCCTTTTTCAGGCTGACCCCTTTTTTTTTCATTCAACGCGCCATTCGATCAGCAAATAATGGATTAATCATCAGGCTTGATTCTCAAGCCCAAATATAACAGGGTAAAAGTTATGACAGCTACAGTTGAGAAGATCGCAGACGAAGTGAAGGCCCTTCCGGGGAATGAACTGGATGAGTTTCTCTCGTGGCTTGCGGAGTACGAGCTTGCTCATCCTGACCGCTGGGACAAGGAGATCGAGCGCGATTCCCAGCCCGGCGGACGGCTAAATGCCGTATTGGAGCGGGTTCGTGGTGATATAGCCGCCGGAAGGACCAGGCAGCTCGTTGAAGTCATCGACAACTCCTGACTTCTGGTCGACCTACGCTGCTCTTCCGCCTCAGATTAAGGCAAGGGCCGGAGTTGTGTACCGTCTGTGGCGACAAGACCCCCGCCATCCGTCTGTTTAATTCAAGAAAACTGGAAACGTCTGGTCGGTCCGTATCGGCAGTGGCTACAGAGCCATGTCTTTGCTCGAAAATGATATTTTCCACTGGTTCTGGATCGGAACCCACGATGAATACGAGCGCTTGCTCGGATTGTACTGAGCAGCCCCTGGGGTCTGACCTGTGTAAGTGAGAAGATTGGACCATTGAGAAGAGTTTGCCCGCGAAATAAGGGCATGAACCTACCTCTGCTTTAGCGCCTTTAGTTTTGCTAGAAAACCGGGAACATTCAGCGATGCGCTATTCCCGGCCTCCATGGGGGCGATGGTCCGAGATATGACAATGCGCTTGTCTGCGCCTATCAGGTCGGCCACCTTGTTCAGGTGCGCCAGATCGGCAGATTTGGGCTCTGCTGTCAGCTTGATCTCGCAGGCCCAGCGTTCCGTGCCAAAATCAAGCAACAGGTCGATCTCATACTGATCCGAGGTGCGCAGATAGTACGGCGTGCAGTCTATGCCAGAGGCGTTCAGCCGTAAAAGCGCCTGTTGGATGACGAACCCCTCCCAACTTGCGCCAACCCAGGGTTGCGACAACAGGGCATCCATCGTCGAGACACCGGATAGGGCGTGCTGCAATCCGCTATCCCTCCAATAGACCTTCGGGCTCTTCACGAGCCGTTTTTTGAGATTGGCATAAAAGGGCTGCAGGCGGCGCAAGAGGAAGGCACCTTCCAGATAGTCCATGTAGCTGTTCACCGTCTGGTAGTTCAGCCCCAGGCTCTGACCGATGGCGCTGGCGTTCCAAATCGTACCGTGGGCGACAGCAAGCATCTTGAACAGCCGTTCGGTCATTTGCGGCTTGGAGGGTAACCCCCATGCCGGCAGATCACGCTGTGCCAGCAACGCGAGGTAGTTTTTCTGCCACCCCGGCATTGCGTCCGTTCCGAGAACGCCGCCGTCAGGGAATCCGCCATGGAGCCACAGGACGTCGAGAGCCTCTGTTCCGACTTCATCGAGAAAGAATGGGGTCAGCTCGACGAGACCGAGACGTCCGGCCAGGGATTCCGAAACTTCACGCATCAAGGCCGGGGAGACGGAACCCAGAACCAGAAAACGCCCTGCATCCCCTCGCCGCCGGTCAATGGCGGACCGCATCCGCTTGAAGACAGGCGGATGCGATTGCGCCTCGTCCAGCACAATCAGCTTCTTCTGCTCGATTAACCGATCCCATGACAGATCAAGCTTGAGAACATCCGCTTCGTCCTCCAGATCGAAATAGTGTCCACCGATCGACTGCGCAAGGGTGGTTTTTCCACACTGGCGCGGCCCGACCAGGGCCACGGCCGGGTACTGTCTGAGATTCTTTTTGAGTCGCGGACCTATTGCTCTCGCCTTCATGGTTTGTAATATACAATATTGTTTGTAATTTGCAATAAAGTTCTTGAAGGGGTCTTGAGTCCAACCTTTGAAGTTCTCGTTTCGTATTGTCTTTGGTTCCGAAATAGGCGAATGAACCAGCCTTCGCGCAAGGCTAGGCAGGCACAGCGCGAAAGGGGAATTCTCCCCCTGGGTCGGACCTGTGTAAGAGGAGAAGGTGCCAGCCTGTGATATGTGCAGTTGTAGTCTTTTTCAGTGCTCTGCTGAGCGCATTATTTTTTTGCTAACAGACCACGATCACTCTCCACTGCACTGCTGTTTTTTTCCACAAAACTCCGATCTTCTATATTCAGCATCCGCACGGCCACAGACTTCGCTCAATGTCTTTAGAAACAGGTATGGGCCTGCACCTACCGCAGAACCAAAAACCGTATGGCCCCAGTTGTCACTGCACATGACGTGGTAGCGGGTTCCCTCATATTTTGTATTCGCAACGGTCTTAGCATGATTCGTACTATTTTAGCACAGGCAACCTCCTTCGAATCTTATTATTGCATACATCACAGGCGGCCCTTTTTTCCTTTCTTCGAAACGAGAAATGCGGCTGGAAGGTCTGCGACCGTTCCAGCCCTACAAAACGGTGGATCGCATTGTAGGGCGCTAATGGCTGAAGGCCTTCGCGCTGTTTTCACCAAGAAGTCCGAGAATTTCATAGTTTTCCTGTTGCATTGTATTGGAGGGGGTATCAAATTATGGGTGACTATTTGTAATCTTTTTTCTTTGGTCTTTTCGGGCCTGTTGCAGTGAGCTCGATGAATGATTAGTGATATTAAATCAGAAAAGCAGCTTCCTTTCACAGAGAAAACGCTGGTGGGTTGGGCGGGGCGTCGCAAGTATGAAGAAGGTAAAATGCTCTTTGAAAAAGGGCTGATTTGTGACCTTGCGTATGATCACCCTATTGTTTCGGCGTCGATTGAGCGTGGAAACCGCTTTATCAAGACGTCGTTCAGGCTGTTGGAGGACGGTTCGGCGGAAAGTCTGTGCCCCTGCTATGATAACCGTGAGCGCGGCATCATGTGTTCTCATGTAATGGCTGCCGGGATTGCCTTGATACGGTCGGTGAGTGACCCCTACCGTCGCCATAAACTGGAAGAAGAGCATCGCAAAACGCGACGTCAGGAACAGTTTGATGAATCCCAGTACATTACGCGCGCGTCGGAAGGTGCGCCGAATGCTGTTCCCGCCAGTCTGGTTTTTCGCCTGTCCCGGAACTGGGTTGAAGCGTTGAGCAGTGGTTCCGTACCTCTCGAATGTTTTGTGTCCATAGAGGGTGGGGGGACAGTACTGGCCGACCGGGTGGATCGCTCAGAGGTGCTGTCTTTTTCCAACAAAGATGAGTCGCTCCTTTTTGTGTGGGAGGATATATGTGCCGGCCCCGCTTGCGGTGCCCGCGATGTGGCCGTGGAGGATTTTGTCAACATCCTCAACTTGCTGGAGGGGCGAAGCCTGTTTATTGAAGGTGAGACACAGCCCTGCTCTATTACCGGGACGCCAATGAAGAGCCGCCTGTTTGTGGATTTGGATCACGAGAACGGTGAGCTGTTGCTGCGCCTGCATACTGAATTACCTTTTCATGACCCTGCCCTTTTTCCGGTTTATATTGCGGGATTTAAGAATGGATGGGTGTATTCTGCCGGTCATTTCTGGCCACTTGAACAAGTGCTTCCGCAGCCATTGCGAAGTATTTACCTTGATCCGATCGCCATATCACGTGAATCGGTTCCCCGCTTTCTGGAAGTGGAGTTGCCTGCGCTCGAGCAGTGTATCGCGGTCGAGAATGAGGTGACAGCGGATCTTTTTTCCATCACACCTGCCCATCCCCGGTTTATGTTGCTGATCAAGGGGAGTCCCGCATCGCTTTCGGGTGTTCTCTATGCTGTCTACGAAAACGGTGTTCGCCTGGTGGCGGGCCGACCTTCTCAGGAAGGTCATTTTGCCATTCCGAATCCCGAGGATCTACTCGGCTATTCTGTGCGCAATTTCGAAGCCGAGGGGAGCGCCTTGCAGTTTTTGGAGCGACATGGATTATCGGGCTCTTCCGGCGATGAACTGGGGCCTGTCGTCGGTTGCAGAGAGGTGTTGAATTTTCTGGCCAAAGAGGTGCCAGCCCTTCGGCGGCGCGGCTGGCGCGTTACCTTTGCGGGGAGAGTTGAGCCCTTTTTTGAAAAGGCCCGTTTCATTACGCCGGTCATCCATGTCGATGAATCCGCCAGAGACGGTTGGTTCCACGTTAGATATGAATACGAAGATGATCAGCAAAACAGCTTGTCTCCGGTTGAGATTCAGCGGGCCATTCGCATGGGTGAGTCTTATGTGGAAAAGCATGGCACAACATACCTGCTGGATTCAGGCGCGGTGGAGGATATGGCGAATGTGTTCGCCGACTGTATGGTAAGCGAAGGCCGCGACCCCGGCAGTTTCCTGCTTCCCGCAATCTATTCCGGATATGTCAAGTCATCGTTGGATGCGCTGGACGGTGTCGATGTGGAGGCATCGGTGGCCTGGATGTCACAGGCCGAAGCGCTGAACCGTTCGCGCAAAGTGGACCCGTGCCAGATTCCGGAAGCCATCGCCGGCGTGTTGCGCAGCTACCAGACGGAGGGGGTTGAGTGGCTTCGCTACCTCGAGACACATGGTTTTTGCGGCATTCTCGCAGATGAAATGGGATTGGGTAAGACTCTGCAGACGTTGGTTTGGTTAAGTTTGCCCCGCCACCTGTCGGCGGCGGCCGGTCAACCGGCTCTCATTGTATGTCCGACCAGTCTGGTGGAGAACTGGGCGGAGGAGGCCAGTAGATTTATGCCTCAGTTGCGTGTGTTGATGATGGCGGGAGCAGAACGTCATACGTATTGGGAGCAGTGCGGGCAATATGATCTGGTGATTACATCCTATGCCCTGATGCGGCGGGATGTTGAGAAATATGCCGAAAAGTCGTTTGCGGCCGTGGTCCTCGATGAAGCACAGCACATCAAGAACCATTCGACGCAAAATGCCCGGGCCGCCAAGAAACTTGTCGCGAGCCACCGCCTTGTGTTAACCGGCACGCCGATTGAGAACGGCGTGTCTGATATTTGGTCAATCATGGATTTTCTCATGCCGGGGTATCTCGGAAGTCACGAAAAATTCAGAAAGCATTATGAGCTGCCCATAGCGCGGGAGGATGATGCGGGTGAAATGGCCCAACTGAAATTGCGCCGTAAGCTGAAACCGTTCATCTTGCGCAGAATGAAGGCTGATGTGGCCAAAGAGTTGCCTCCGAAGATAGAGCGAATTGCCACCTGTACCATGTCGAGTGAGCAGCAGGCCCTGTACAAAGGGCTATTGGAGGAGTCGCGCCGGAAAATCAACAGTCTTGTCGACAGCCAGGGTTTCAACCGGGCCCGCATGGAAATCTTAAAAGTACTTTTGCGGCTCCGGCAGACCTGTTGTCATACAGACTTGTTGAAACTGGAAAACCTCGAGATCAACAAACCGTCAGCCAAGATGGATCTTTTTTTTGAGTTGCTGGATGAGGCGCTGGACGGTGGTCACCGCGTTCTGGTGTTCAGCCAGTTTGTTTCCATGCTGCAGATTTTGCGCAGAGAGCTCGTCCAAAGGCAAATCCGCTACAGCTATCTCGATGGCTCTACGAAGAACCGCATGCAGATTGTGCGCGAGTTTAATACGGACCGAACCATTCCTTTGTTTCTGATCAGTTTGAAAGCCGGCGGTACGGGCCTTAATTTGACCGGGGCGGATATGGTGATTCATTATGACCCCTGGTGGAATCCCGCTGTGGAAAATCAGGCGACAGACCGGGCTTATCGTATCGGTCAGAAAAAGACCGTATATAGTGTGAAGTTGATTACGCGCCATTCCGTGGAAGAAAAGGTGTTGGCCATGCAGCAGCGTAAAAAGCGCGTGATTGATGCCGCGTTGGAACAGGACGGGGACGTGACTGCTCGGCTGACGTGGGATGAAGTGAAGGAGATGCTGGAGTTTTAGGGAAAAGCACAAATACAGACATCTGAAGAACTGATGGCTGAAATCGGAAGTTGGAACTTGCAACGGGTAGTTGGCCCGTCTATGCATAAGGCATCGGTGATTTGCTGATGGAATAGAGTGCCGAAGTACTGCAAACCGGAGAAGAGCTATGTCCAGTGTATGGGGTGAATTTTACAGGGTTTCAACATTTGGTGAGTCGCACGGCAAGGGCGTGGGCGCTGTGGTGGACGGCTGCCCGCCCAATCTCCGCCTCACGGAGGAAGATATACAATCGCAACTGGATCGCCGCCGTCCCGGGCAGAGCGATTTAACCACCCCCCGTGAAGAAAAAGACCAGGTGACCATACTGTCGGGTACCGAGCAGGGCGTTACGCTGGGTTATCCCATCGGACTCCTGGTGCATAACAGGGATCAGCGCCCCGGCGATTACAAAGAGATGAGTACTATTCCGCGACCCTCTCATGCGGATTACAGCTATCAGATGAAATATGGTATACGGGCATCCAGCGGAGGGGGGCGCTCCAGTGCGCGCGAGACGATTGGCCGCGTAGCAGCCGGGGCCATTGCTGAAAAGTGGCTGAGAGAGCAGTATGGAATTGAAATAGTGGCCTGGGTGTCGGCAGTGGGGTCAGTTGCGGCCTCTGATAGTGTTGCCGAAACGGTGTCCAGAGAAACTGTAGATAGATTTGCAACGCGCTGTCCCTCAGAAGACTGTGATTTAAAAATGCAGGAGATCATCCGTCAGAAGAGCGCGGAAAAGGATTCGGTTGGCGGTGTTGTCAGCTGTGTGGTTCGCGGTGTTCCGCCGGGCTGGGGGGAACCCGTATTCGATAAGATGGAGGCCTGCCTGGCACATGCGATGCTGTCCATTCCGGCGACCAAAGGTTTTGAAATTGGCTCGGGATTCGCCGGAGCTCACCTGTCGGGCTCGGAGCAGAACGATCCCTTCGAAGTATTTCAGGGCCAATTGCGTACGGTAACCAACAACAGCGGCGGTGTACAAGGCGGCGTCACCAATGGTGCTCCCATATATTTTAGAGTGGCGTTTAAACCGCCGGCGACGATAGGCCGGGCTCAGCAGACAGTTGATTTTGACGGAAATCATAAGGAACTCGAAGCCAAGGGACGGCATGATCCATGTGTGGTGCCCCGAGCCATACCGATTGTCGAAGCTATGACGGCCATCGTGCTGATAGACCAAGCGCTGGCTCAACGCGCCCGCATGGGGGCGGGTATTAAAAAATAATGACAAATTCACTCGATTTCGAGTAATATTTTTTCAATTTACCTTTTTTCAATTCACCCTTTTTTTTCCATTGACGGGGTGGGCACATGATGCGTATAGTCCTGATCATGGTGTTATTTTAATTATGCAGGCTATTTGAAAGTAAATTAAGTAAGGAGATAATTATGAAAAAAATGGGTCTTATTATGCTGGCCGTAACGGTGTGCTTAACATTCAGTGTAATTCCAGTGCGTGCGGAAGCCGAAGGGGTGACGCAGGGTGAGCTGAGCCAGTTGCTCGTAAAAGTATTGGGTTTATACCGATTCCTTCCCGCCAATCCGTCCGATCGCGATTGTTTTACAGTGTTGCTCGCCAACAAAATTCAGCCGGCTGCCGGTTGGGATGCCGAGGCGATTGTGACCAAAGCCGATCTGGCCCGCCTCGTGGTTCAATCGATGGAGCGCCAGCATGAAGTAGAAAATCCTGAAGACCCCATGTCTTGGATCAAGTTTCTAGAAAGCTACGGTGTTCCGCTGCTCCGGGTGAATGAAACGGTGGAGTACCTTGAACCCCTTCGTCGCGGTGTAGCACCCAACGTTTTCAGAATCTCTCCCGACCCGGTCGAAAAACGCAGAATTTATGCGCAGCCGGACGAAATCGAATTTGGTGCAGATGCCGAATTTATTGCCACAACGCCGGTAAATTTGTCCGATGTTATTGAAATTTTCGAAACAATTCAGCCTGACCCAATCGAGCCCGCTCCGGTCACGCCCAATTAATAAAACGATTTCAAATTAATCAACAGCTAAGAAAATTAAGGAGAAGATAAATGAATTCAAAGTATTGTTTTTTACTCGGGTGCGTTTTACTCATATCCACCATGGTTATGGTGGCTTCTCAGGCGGAAGGGCCGAAGTGGTGGAGTATCGATAATCGTTTGCGCGTTGAATACGATGACAACTTCAGTACCACTGAGACGAATGAACAAGACAGTCTTAAAATTATCGAACAGATTCAATTCATGGGTGATAAGAATTTTGAAAAGGGCTTCATCAGTCTCCGCTATCAGCCGACTTTTACCTATTGGGATAATCGCCCCGACCAGGAAGATGTTCACCATGAAATGGATGGTCTGATCAGTTATTACTTCATGCCGCGCCTCTCCCTCAGTATTAAGGACACCTTGCGCCGTTCAGAGCTGCCAGAGGTGATTGATGACCAGGAAGTTGTTGTGCGTCAAAATAATGACTATTTCTACAACTCGGTCAACGGTTCACTCTCCTACTGGATGGGCGTGAAGAACAACATTCGCCTCAGTGTCCGTAATGTCATCCTGCAGTACGATGAAGAGGAAACCGCTGACGACAATGATTATACCCTCAATGTCGGGGGGTTCGATTTTCTTCGCAACATAAGCAAGGAGACGGTCGTTGGGCTGAACCTCCGCTATGAAACGATTGATTATCCAGGCGATGCCGCAGAGGTTGCCGATTCTTCCGGTAACGTTTTTGTGGATGCCGGTGGCGATCGCGGCTCCAGTTCACTCAACATCGGGGCCACCGTGAATCATGAATTTTCACCCAACCTGATTTCTTCCTGCATGTTCGGTTACACGCGAAAAGAGTTTGAAGCCGCGAATACGGACAGCAGAGAAGAGCCTTCGCTGCGCGCCACGGTGACCTATCTGCCATCTCCGGCGACCCGCATGTCGATTGCGGCAGCTCACTCCTTATACGAATCAGATGTCTATCCCTATGCCAATCAGGTCCGCACCAGCTTGTCGCTGAGTTTTGCACACGATTTTTCAGAGCGGCTCTCGTGGTATACATCGGGAACGGTTGTCCTGGGTGATTATGATAAATCCGACACGACAGAGACGGTTGATGAAGATGATATCAAGGATGGTGAAGACAAGTCGTATCAGTTCAGCACGCGCGCTCAGTATGAGTTTATGGAAAACAACTCGTTTGAACTGGGGTGGATGTTCACCAAGCTCGAATCGGAACTTCGCGAAGACTTTGACCGCAATCGTTTTTACCTCGGATGGCGTGCAAGACTATAGAACGGTCTCAGATCTATCCTGAAAATAAGTACTCGAATATGATGTAGTAAGGCGTTGCCTTACTACATCGATTTTTTAGGGGCACCTATGGAAAACCAAGTTAGCACACCTGAAACACAGATGCACTTTCTTGATTACTGGCGCGTTATTCGCTCCCGTAAAGAGATTGTTATCGCGGTGGCCATTCTCGTCATTCTTTCCGGGGTGGCTTATACATTTATGCAGCCGCAGATGTATGAAGCCCAGTCGCGCATTCGGGTGAGCCAGGGATCTCCTGATATCGACGTGTTCAGCTCCGAATACAGTTCGTATTACAATGCCTTTTTTTTAAAAACACAGTATGAGATTATTCTTTCAAAGCCGATTCTTTACAAAGTGGTGGATAACCTGAGTCTTTCTGAAAAATGGGGCAAAGAGTTGTATGACGACCCTGCCGCCATGAGTAAGAAGATGGCCATGACGCGCCTAAGAAATTCACTGTCTGTTTTCCAGTTCCGCGACACATCACTGATTGCCATTACGGTACGCAGTCAGGACCCAAACGAGGCGTCGATCATTGCAAATGAAATGGCAGCCGTCTATCGTGATGAGCGAATATCTGCCAGACGTCGCGAAGTAAAGCGTGGGCTCGATGCCCTCCGCAATGAGCTTCAGAAGCAGCAGCAGCGGGTCGACCAGGCCGAGGAAAGACTGGAGGTAATCCGCGAAGAAAATGAACTTTCCTTTATGTCGGCCGGGATCAAAATTGAAAAGATCAGATTACAGAGACTCGAATCAGACCGCATCAATGCGCGCGTCGACATGTTGACCCGCAAAGCCCGGCTGGATGAATTGCGATCGCTCTCGGAAGCGGATCTATTGAATGCATCTGCCTACATCGTCAACGACACCTCTGTCAACAAACTCCGCTCCCAACTGCTCGACAGCGAGGTGTCCTTGAGACTGTTGCGCGAGGATTATGGTGAAAATCATCCTGATGTGAAGCGCCTGAAGGCGGGGATTGAAGAATTGAAATCCAAGCTTACCGATGCGCTCAATGGATTAATTACCGGTGTCGAATCTGATTACCAAGTAGCCAAGACACGTTATGAAACGCTGTCAGAAGAATTGGCCGTAGTAAAACAGTCTGACATTCAGACAGAGAAAGATAAGATCCTGCCTTTTTATAAAGCGGAGCGTGAGTTGAATATTCAACGTTCCATTCTCGATGCCCTGCAGGCGCGCGTAGTGCAGGAGGGCATTCAAATGGAAGTGCCAGGAACGCCGGTTGAGCTGGTCGATCCGGCTGAGCCCAATATGCGTCCGGTCAGCCCTAATATGCGCCTCAACATCATCATGAGCGCAGCCCTTGGCATTCTGTCGGGCCTGGCGCTGGCCTATTTCCTTGAATATCTGGATACATCGGTTAAAACGATTGATGATGTGGAAAAATACCTGGGTGTTCCCGTAATCGGAGTCATTCCGCAGAAAGTGAAACCCCTTATTGAGGAGGGGCCGGAAGCGGCCTATGCCGAGGCATACAGAGTGCTGAGAACAAACCTGTTGTTTACCAGCAAAGGGAAAGCGGGGGGCGCCTTTGCAGTAATGAGCGGTGGGGTGGGAGAAGGTAAGTCCACGACGCTGGCAAATATAGCTTATATCTGCGCCCAAATGGGTGATAAAGTGCTGGTGGTAGACTCTGATTTGCGGCGACCTGTACAGCACTCTATTCACGGAATGTCGAACCGGTTTGGCTTAACCAATCTGCTGATGCGGGATGTGCCGATCGAGGAAACGATTAAGCAGACAAAAATACCTAATTTGCACTTTCTTGCCAGCGGGCGGTTGCCCCGTTCTGCACTGGGCATCTTGGATTCCCAACGGGTGAAAGAGCTGATCAGCAATTTAAAAGCCCGTTATGACTATGTTTTCTTCGATACGCCTCCGGTGGTCGGTATCAGTGATGCATCTATTCTGGCCAGTGAGGTCGATGGCGTCATGCTGGTGGTACAGTACCGTAAATATCCGCGAATGATATCCTTGAGAGCGAAGCAGATGATTGAGAATGTGGGCGGCAACATACTGGGCGTCATTCTCAATAATATAAATATCATGAGAGATGATTACTATTATTATTATCACTCTTACTATTCTCAGTATTACAGCTCCGAAGAGAGTTTGCCGGAACCGTCGAAGAAGGTAACTGTAGAAAATCGAGAACGGAAAATTAACCAAGGATAAAATGAACAGAGCAGTATATCAATTCATCGTGGTGGTAACAGGCATTTCGCTGCTTACAGGTTGTTCTTCGCTTAACCTATTTGGTACCAAACAGGGAAAATCTGAATTAACCAGACCCTATATGGAGGAAGAGACTGAGAAGAAAAAGAGTTTCTGGTCACGTATCTTCAGATGGGGGCAGGCGGACGTTGAAGAAGAGGATACACAGGAGTCGCTTTTGGCAGCAGTTGCCGAAACGGAGGCTGAGCCTGATAGCGAAGGTTATAAGCTGAGCGTGGGGGATACGCTCGAAATCTCTTTTTTAGGGACGAGGAACGCAGACGGATTCACGGAGGTCATTGATCAGTCCGGCATGATCACACTGCCCTATATTGGCGAACATCTGGCTCTGGGAAAAACAGATTACGATCTGGAAAAGTCGATTCGCCAAGCCTATATCGAAGGTAAAATTTATCGTGATCTGAATGTCAAAATTGTTGTCGGAGGGAAGTTCTTTTACATCAAAGGAGAGGTCAAGGGTCCAGGACGCGTACCGATGGCAGAAGGAAAACTCACCCTTTTACAGGCTATTACATCCGCTGGCGGATTCAGTGAATATGCCAACCCCAAGAAGGTGCGCCTGATTCGAAGAGGGAAGAAGCAGACTGTTAATGTGAAAAAAATAGAAAAAAAACCGGAGAATGACATATTGCTCGAGGCGGATGATATCATTATTGTTCCGCGCAGTATTCTATAGAGTCGCCGAACGCCCATTTCCATGCCTATATTTTTATGCAGCCTTCTGTTTACATTGCATCCGATCGTGAAAAGCTGGCTGATCATGCCGTTGCCCACATTATAGAAAACTTGAATCTACAGCTCTCTGCGGCGCCGTCTGCGCTCATCGCCGTTTCCGGGGGAAGGACACCGTCCGCCATCTTCGCCCGCCTTGGTCATTGCTTTAAAACAGCCGTGGACTGGTCGAGGGTACATGTGCTCTGGGTGGATGAGCGGTGTGTTCCTGCCGACCATGAAGACAGTAATTTTGGTCAGGCGAACCGCCTCTGGCTCCGCCATATACCGAGTGTTCACATCTGGCGTATGCCCGGAGAATGGGCGCCCTCTGAGGGGGCCCTTTTTTATGAAGATATGTTGCGTCGGTTGTTGGAGGGGGATGGAAACGCGCTCGGCTTGGTCCTTCTCGGTATGGGGGATGATGGTCACACGGCATCGCTTTTTCCTGATTCAGACGGACTCCGTGAAGAGCAGAGCTGGGTTGTGGAGCAGGTGGTGCCGGGTAAAGATCATTCACGATTAACGCTGACCTTACCGGCCCTGTCCCGGGCACTGTGCACGTATTGCATTGTATCGGGTGAAAAGAAGCAGGCCGTTCTGAAACAGGTGTTCACTCATAAGGGCCGGGAGGGTCGCGCGACGTATCCCATAGAGGAAGCTGTGCGGGTGTCTTCTTCTTTTCACTGGATGCTGGACGCCGCTGCCGCCGGGCCGCTGAAAGGTCTGGATTGTCATGACTGATATTGCCATCATTGGTGCTATGGGCCAACTGGGAAGCGCATGTTGTGCTCAATTAAAAGAACATGGCTGTGTGCTGCCGCTGGATGTGGAGGATATCGATATCACCGTCCGCTCCTCCTGTCATACGGTGCTGGATGGGCTGCGGCCGTCCGTTATCGTTAACTGCGCCGCTTACACTGCAGTCGATCGATGTGAAGAGGATTTGAATGGATCCTGGAAACTGAATGCACTGGCACCTTTTTACCTGGCGGAATGGGCTTCGCGTAATGGATCCTATCTAATCCATGTGTCAACCGATTATGTGTTTGACGGACAGAAACCCCTGCCTGAAGCCTACACGGAAATGGACCTGCCCGCTCCCGTTTCGTATTACGGTCACACCAAACTGGCGGGTGAGCGCTTTATACAGGTCAGCGGTGCCCGCCATGCTATACTGCGCACGGCCTGGCTCTACAGCGAGACAGGAAAGAATTTCATCAAGACTATTGTGCATGCCATTACGAAGAAGGAGAAGGCCGTACTGCATATTGTCGATGATCAATATGGCTCACCTACATCTGCTTACGCGTTGGCTGATCAGATCGGCGCAGTGATACATGCTGGCGCAGAAGGGCTCTTTCACGCCACTGCAGAGGGCGAGACGACATGGTATCATTTTGCCGAAACCTTTATTGAACAGTTGGGTTTAAACGCAGTAGTGCAGCCGTGCGACACATCAGCTTATCCCACACCAGCCGTTCGGCCGGCAAACTCATGTCTCGAGAATATGAGATTGAAAGAGGCGGGCTGCCATGTTATGAAAGACTGGAAAATCGATCTGAAAACATTTCTCGATCAATATAAAGAAGCGTTGTTAGCATAGGAAAAAAGTGATGTTTAAAAATCTCTTAATAACGGGTGGTTGCGGCTTCATCGGCAGCAATTTAGTGCGCTACTTGCTTGAAGACTCCGACTTTAACGGACGCATTATCAATCTCGATAAACTGACCTATGCAGGGAATCCACTGAGCCTGCAGGACCTGGAAGAACGCGAAGAGTATGTATTTGTTCACGGTGACATTACAGACCACGAGCTGGTCGATCGTGTTATGGATACATATGAAGTGGATGCCGTGTGCCACCTGGCGGCAGAGTCTCACGTGGACCGATCCATTCTAGGCCCCAAGCCTTTTATCGATACCAATATATCGGGGACATTTACTCTGCTGGAAGCTGTTAGAGCCAGGCCTGAGCAGATTAAACTTTTTCATCATGTCAGTACGGACGAGGTGTTCGGGTCGCTTGGTGAGGAGGGGCTTTTTACGGAAAACAGTCCTTACCAGCCCAACAGCCCCTATTCTGCATCCAAGGCGGCCTCGGACCATCTGGTCCGCGCCTACAAGGAGACCTATGGGTGTCTGGTTACCCTATCGAACTGTTCCAACAACTACGGTCCGTATCAGTTTCCTGAAAAATTAATTCCTCTGATGATTCTCAACGCCATTGAGAAAAAACCCCTTCCAGTCTACGGGGATGGGAAAAATGTGAGGGACTGGCTCTATGTGACCGATCACTGTGCCGCCATCTGGACCATCATGAAGAACGGTCAACGCGGCGCGACGTATAATGTAGGCGGGCGGACAGAGAAAAAGAACCTTGAGGTCGTTAGCACGATTTGTGAAAAGGTGAATGAGCTTTGCGATGATGGCGTGGATCGCAGCGATCTCATTACCTTTGTAAAAGACCGCCCCGGTCATGACTGGCGCTATGCAATTGATTGTTCCAAAATCGAAAAGGAGCTGGGCTGGCTTCCCCGGGAAACGTTTGAAAGCGGTTTGGAAAAGACGGTGCAATGGTATAAGAATAACAGTTCATGGATCGAAAATGTTCGGTCAGGAGCTTACCGTGAATGGATTGAAAAGCATTACGAAGGAGCATTTGAGGTGTCCTGATGAAAGGTATTATTTTGGCCGGCGGCGCCGGCACTCGTTTATATCCTTTGACGCGTGTTGTCAGTAAACAATTGCTGCCCGTGTATGACAAGCCGATGATATACTATCCGCTGTCGGTGCTCATGCTGGCCGATATCAGGGAGATTCTGATTATCAGTACACCGCATGATTTGCCGCTGTTTAAGCAACTGTTGGGTGACGGAAGTCAGATTGGCCTCAAACTTTCCTATGCCGAGCAACCGAAGCCTGAAGGACTGGCCCAGGCGTTTATTATTGGGCGGGACTTTATTGGCGATGACCGGGTGAGCCTGATTCTCGGGGACAATATTTTCTACGGACAGCACTTTACGCAGACGCTGGCTTCGGCAGCGACACGGGAATCGGGCGCCACCATATTTGCTTACCCCGTTAAGGACCCTGAGCGCTATGGTGTCGTTGAATTTGATGAACAGGGTATGGCTGTTTCGATTGAGGAGAAGCCGGCCCACCCAAAATCTCATTATGCCATTCCCGGTCTTTATTTTTACGATAATGATGTTGTTGATATTGCGGCCAACCTAAAGCCATCGCCCCGGGGTGAACTGGAAATAACGGATGTGAACCGCGTTTACCTTGAAAAATACAAGCTGGCTGTTGAGAAGCTGGGGCGAGGTTTTGCCTGGCTGGATACCGGCACCCATGAGTCTTTGCAACAGGCTTCGAGCTTTGTGGAGACCATTCAGGCGCGTCAGGACTTAAAAATTGCCTGTGTTGAAGAAATTGCTTTTTCAAAAGGCCATATCACGCGAGATCAGCTCCTGACGACTGCAGCGGAGATGAAAAATGAATACGGCCAGTATCTGGAGCGCCTAGCCCAGGGCCGCTCTGAATAACACAGGAAAGAATGCTGTACAGTGAATGTTCAGAAGACAGCAGAACGTGAGCCCCGAAACCGTCGTACGTATGCGCAGGAACTGCCTGCTGCATTAAAAGTGTATGACGGTTGGTTGATCGCATTTCTCTTGTTGGTTACGTTGTTCTCTGTTTTGTTATTTGGGGCCAGCCACAAAGATGAAGTGGGCCCATCTTTGATTGGTATTTTTCTAGCCGGTATACTGTTCTCATTACGATATCTGTTTTGGGGTGAGGCCATCGCACAATTGAGGTGGAATCCGTGTGGTGTTGCCGGTCTCTGCATGATTACGGTGGCCGGTATGAGTGCCGCTTTATCTCCCGTCTTATTTGACGCTCATTACGAATTTCTACGTATGGCCGGTTTCTGGATCACATGCTGGATGTGGTCCGAGTTGCTTTATTACAAGAGGCGAATGCATTGGGTGATCGCCATCTATCTGCTGTTTGTCAGCATTGTGGGACTCTACGCATTGATCCAGCACGCACAGGGTACATCCATGGTGCTGCATATCCCGAGAGCGGAAGATTATGGCATGCGGGCCAGCGGCACCTACATATGCCCCAACCACTTTGCCGCCCTTATTGAAGTGGCTCTGTGCGTTGCGTTTGTCGTAATCGTTTCTGCAAATGTTCCTATCATTGGAAAAGTCGTCGCCATTTATTCGATACTGGTGCTGGTCCCAACACTTCTACTGACTCAGTCCCGCAGCGGATGGATCGGTAGCGCTGCAGGAATTTCTATTATTGCCTTTCTGGTTTTCGGTCGTCGGAGCAGGAAAGCAATGCTTTATACAGCGGTTCTCGTTCCAACTATATTGGGAGGAGTGGGTGCCTGCTCCTACGCACTGATACCCTTTGTTCGAACACGCATTAATGATATGTTGAGTGGTAATGTGCGCTTGCTATTCTGGAAAGACACGTGGTCAATGATTCACGATGCACCTGTGTGGGGCTGGGGTTTGGGTTCGTACCGATGGGTGTATCCGGCTTATCAGACCTTTAAGGATAATGCCCGCCTGCGCTACGCGCATAATGAACTCTTGCATTTTACAGCGGAGTTGGGGGTGTTAGGGGTGCTGCTACTTATTCTGGCTGCGGGTTGGCTGGTCTGGCGCTACATAAAAGCATTTAAACGAGACGGAGAAGGCAGTCATATATTTGCCATGACGATTATGTTTGGCGCTGCTCTGGCAGCTCTCACACATTCGTTCTTTGACTATAACTTACATGTCTTTTCCGTCAATTTGGTTCTCATGATGTTCCTCGGCATGGCAAACGCACGTTGCTATGCTGAATCTCAATGGCAGGGAGTCGCCCTCTCAAAGAAAACTGTGCGATTCTCAGTAGCCAGTCTTTGGTTAAGTATTTCGCTGGTTTTGCTGATTTGCTCGCTTCGTTTGTTTGCTTCGCATCAAAGCGTTCAGTGGGGCGACAAGCTTTTGTCATCGGCCGATACAGAACGCTACATGGTTTTTAACTTGTTGCACACGGGGAATATCAGGGGGCGTATGAATCGAACGGCTCTGGAATATGAAAGAGCTGAAAAAGCTTATCGGAGAGCAGTGGCATACCATAGAGCCAACTGGTTGGCCTATTGCGGAATAGGTAATGTTTTTAAAAAGCAGGCTTTTTGGGAGAGAGAAGCAGCCTATAAAGAGATGCTTGTGCAAAAGGCCGGTACACAGTATGACAAAGCGCTACATTACAACCGCTATGATTTGAAAAGTCTCTACGGTGAGAGTGAGCTGGCCTCTATGATGGGTGATCACGACAAAGCGGTTGCCATACTGGAGCATATTATTGAGCAACTGCCTGTTTATGAATTCTACCAGATCCGCCTGGGGCTTTTGCTTCGCTCTCTAGGCCGCGATGAGGCAGCGCTGCAATCATTTTTGAATGCAAAAAAACTCAATTCCAAGGACCCGATCATTCGCACCAATATTCGACACTTGAAGAATAAAATCAATAAACGTAAAAAAGCGGTTGAAAACGAATGAGTAAGATAAACATACGGAGCGTTGAGACACCATTACCGGGTGTTGTCATATTAGAGCCAGCCGTCTTCGGTGATGACCGCGGCTTTTTTCAGGAAGTATATCATCAAGGAAAGTACCGTGAACACGGCATTGATGTGACGTTTGTGCAAGATAACTGGTCTCGGTCTGTCAGAGGTGTGCTAAGGGGGTTGCATTATCAGCTTCAGAATCCTCAGGATAAACTGCTTTCTGTGATCAGCGGCGAAATATTTGATGTAGCCGTCGATATTCGCAAGGGTTCCCCGACCTTCGGGCAGTGGACAGGCGTCATGCTCAGCGAAGAAAACCATCGACAATTATTGGTTCCCAGGGGATTTGCTCACGGCTTTTGTGTTGTCAGTGAAACAGTAGATGTCCTCTACAAGTGCAGCAGCCTGTATGACCCGCAGGATGATCGTGGCATCTGTTGGTCGGATCCGGATATTGGCATTGAGTGGCCCGTTGAGAATCCCGTCGTCTCGGAGCGAGATACCAAGCACCCGTTGTTGAAAGATGTACCGCCGGACGCACTTTTTTGAGTTCAAACGGTTTTTTACTGGTTGCCCGCCGCCTGTGACAACTGGATCTATAAAAAGAGAAATGTTATGAATAAAGAGATGAAAGCCTGGTTTGTTGAAGCCTTGCGAGCTTCAAAAGAAGCGGGTGATGCCATACTTGAGGTGTACAGAACTGATTTTGATGTTGATATAAAAGACGATAAATCGCCACTGACAGAGGCCGACAGAAAATCACATGATGTAATCTGTGAACGGCTGGCGTCTGTTTCAGCTATTCCTATTATGACCGAAGAGGGGCGATCTGTGCCCTATGAAGAGAGAAAAGAGTGGGGTTCCTATTGGCTGGTCGACCCGCTGGACGGAACCAAGGAATTCGTCAATCGCAATGGCGAGTTTACGGTAAATATAGCATTGATTGAGAATCGGCGTCCATGCTGGGGTGTCGTATTCATGCCTGTAACAAATACGATGTACTGGGGCGGCGGTGCATTCGGCAGCAAAAAATGCATTATTCCGCAGAACGCTGATCCTGACTACGAACAGCTATTTGAATCAGGTGATCATATTCAGGCCGTGCTGCCCGGTAATGTGATCACCGTTGTGGCTTCCCGCTCCCATATGAATGAAGAGACCAAAGCTTTTGTTGAGAAGTTGAAAGAGCATTATAGTGGGGTCGAACTCGTGTCCAGCGGCAGTTCGTTGAAACTGTGCCGCGTAGCCGAGGGTGCGGCCCATCTTTATCCGCGGCTGGGGCCGACCATGGAGTGGGACACCGCGGCTGCGCAAGCCATTGTAGAAGGAGCCGGCGGTGAAGTGCTGAAATTCGAAACCCTTAGTTCGCTTGCATACAATAAAGAAGACCTGTTGAATCCACATTTTCTGGTAAAGCCTGTTAACCTTGTTATATGATGGCCCGAGGTTCTTAATGATGCACATTTTGTGTTTCGGTTTTGCTCGTTTGCCGGTCTGTGCAAGGCTATGATGACGGCAATGCGTACAAACATTTCAAATTACGTAATTCGGCCGACAGGAATTTAGATGATACACCGTTCAGGGAGCATGTTTTCTGCATCGTCAATGGTGCGGGATATCAGGGCAGCAGATGGCAGCAGCAGTTTGGCAGAATGGTTTGTCAACAGGAGGGCTGAGCACCGCTTTAAAATTAATCTCATTTCATTTTCAGAATTAGAGAAGTGGGGCTTTGATGAGGAAACCGGCAACTTGTGTCATGCCAGCGGGCGTTACTTCAGCATTGAAGGCATCCATGTTGAAACCAACTGGGGTAATGTTGAGTCTTGGGATCAGCCCGTTATTAATCAACCCGAAATTGGTTTTCTCGGGTTTATTACTAAAAAAATAGGTGGGATTCTGTATTTTCTGGTACAGGCCAAGATGGAACCCGGTAATATTAATATGATTCAGGTGGCTCCGACACTACAGGCGACGAGAAGCAACTTCACCCGTGTTCATAAAGGGAAAACGCCGCCTTATCTTGAGCACTTTCTGGATCGTGCAAAAAGTCGGGTGCTCGTTGACTCTCTGCAGTCGGAACAAGGTGCCCGGTTCCTTAGGAAGAGAAACCGGAATATTATTATCGAGACGGAAGAAGCCATTGAGGTACAGGGGGATTACTGCTGGGTTACCCTAGGCGAATTGCTGCAGGTCATGCGAGAGGACAACACGGTTAATATGGATGCGCGCACAGTCCTGTCATGTATTCCCTATAAAGGCCTGTCCAATCAAAACTGTACTGAGATGGGAGCGCTGTTGCTTGCTTCGCTGGAAGAGGACCATGGCGCCTGCCACAGTAACGAGGAAATCATCAGTTGGTTTACAGAGGAAAAGTTCCGGTACACGCTGGATGTAGAGACCATTCCTCTGAACAGTGTCAAGGGGTGGCAAACATCGGCGACGGATATTCGGCATGAAACGGGAAAGTATTTCAGCGTCATCGCCTGTGCGGTAGAGACGGATAATCGCGAAGTTGCCCGCTGGACTCAACCCCTAATAAAGACGCATCAGCAGGGTTTAATCGCCTTTGTCTTGAAACAAATAAACGGCGTGTTGCATTTTCTTGTTCAGGCCAAGGTCGAGCCCGGAAACTTTGATATTGTGGAAATGGCGCCCACGGTACAATGTATTACCGGAAGCTATGAAAATGTTGATCCGGATGAACGCCCGCCCTTTGTCAATTATGTGTTGAATGCCAGCCGGCAGAATACAGTGTTTGATGTATTACAGTCTGAAGAGGGCGGCCGGTTTTACCGGGAAGAGAACCGCAACATGATCGTGATGGCAGATGATTTATTTCCAGAGACGGTGCCGGATAACTACATTTGGATGACGGCCGGGCAACTCAAGGAGTTTATCAAATACAATAATTTTGTAAATGTGCAAGCCCGCTGTCTACTGTCTTGTATGCGTTTTAATCAGGAGTGAGATAATGAGCGCTTTAAGAGTGGGTGTGTTGGGTTGTTCGAGTTTTGCCATGAGGGCGATGATACCGGCCTTGCGTTGCATTGAAGGTGTTGAGTTGGTCGGCATTGCCAGCCGTTCGGAACATAAAGCGCAGGATGCTGCCAGTCAATTGGGCTGCCGGGCGTACACGGGGTATAACGATCTGATACAATCAGATACAGTGGATGTAATTTATATGCCGCTACCCACCGGTATTCATGAAGAATGGTGCATGAAGGTGTTCGAGGCGGGTAAGCATCTGTTGATTGAAAAATCATTTGCGATGGATTATCCGTCTGCTGTGCGTATGGTAAATGCGGCGAAAGAACATACGTGTTTTGTGGCTGAGAATTTTCAATTTCAGACACACCGCCAATGGGAGCGTATACGTAAAATTGTGGATTCCGGAGTGCTGGGTGATATACATTTGCTTCGCAGCACATTTGGATTTCCTCCACTTCCAAAAGATAATTTCCGCTGGAACCGGGCTTTGGGTGGTGGCGCTTTGCTGGACGCCGGCGCCTACATGACCAAGGTGTCGCAGTTGCTGCTGGGTGAAAACCTGCAGGTCGTGGGTTCATTATTGCATATGGATGCTTCGACGGGTGTGGATAAATACGGTGAAGCCATGCTAAAAAGCGATGCGGGTAAGGTGGCACAGGTGGCTTTCGGATTTGATTATTTCTACCAATGTCGTTTAGAGTTACTCGGCACACAGGGCAAGCTGTCGGCCGGCAGGATCTTTACGGCCCCGCCGCATCTTGAGACCAACCTCACTCTGGAGACAGCGGGCGGGGTCGAAACCATTACATTACTGCCTGACAATCATTTTGTGAATATGTGGCAACGGGTTGCGGGTAGCATTCAGCGCGGTCAGTATGAACGGGATTGGGCTGTGTTGCTGGATCAGGCTAGATTGATTCATGATATACGGCAAAAAGCCGCGGGAAGCTGATGAAGATATGGATAAAGAGAATAAACCAATTTACGTTACCCAGCCGTTTCTGCCGCCGCTGACAGAGTTCAGCAGCTATCTGGAGGAGATATGGCGCACGGGTGTCATGACACACAACGGGCCGCTCATGTGTCAGCTCGAGCGAGATCTGTCACAATACCTGGGGGTGCCTGATACCGTATGTGTAGCTAATGGAACCTGCGCAATGCAATTGGCTTTGCGTGCTCTGGATTTAAAGGGAGAGATTATAACGACGCCTTTTTCCTATGTCGCTACGGCCAGTATCATTCGCTGGGAGGGCTGTGAACCGGTTTTTGTGGATATCGATCCTGAAACGTGGAATATGGATCCTGCGGCGATACAGGATGCGATCACGCCGCGGACCGTAGGCATTATGCCGGTTCATGTGTTCAGCGCGCCGTGTTGCATAGCCGACATACAGGCCCTGGCCGATCGGCATCATCTGCGGGTCATTTATGATGCAGCACACGCCTTTGGTGTGAACATTAATGGTACCTCCATCATGCAGTATGGTGATGTTTCGTGTACCAGTTTTCACGCCACCAAGATTTTCAACACCTGTGAAGGGGGTGCCTGTTTCACGGTAAATGAAGACCTGTCCGCTCGCCTGCGTCGAATGCGTTTCTTCGGGTTTGATCGGGATAAAAATGTGACAGATGATGGTATGAACGCCAAGATGACCGAAATTTCGGCCGGGCTTGGGCTGGTGAATTTACAGTATATGGATGCAGTATTAAAACAGCGGCGTGAAAAATATGAGTTGTATACATTATTGCTCAAAGACCGGGACTATTTGCAGTTTCAAAAAATAAATCCATCAGAATACAATTACAGCTATATGCCAGTCCTGTTTGATGACGAGGAATGTTTGCTGGATGTGATGCAAAAACTGGAGGCCGAGCGCATTTATGTAAGGCGATATTTTCATCCCGCGCTCAATAATATAGCACTGTATGAGGGTGGCGCCACGCCTGTGGCGGCATCTGTTGCATCACGTATAGCGTGCCTGCCACTGTATCATACGCTTGAGAATGAAGCTATAAGTAGAATATGCAGTATTATTTAGGAGCGCCATTTGAATACATCTTTTTACACTGCTGACGAATTAATGCAAATGGGCTTTTCCGACCTGGGCTCTCATGTGCAGATCAGCCGCAAGGCCTCTTTTTACCGAGCTGAAAGCATCAGTCTGGGAAATCATGTCCGCATTGACGATTTCTGCATACTTTCCGGCGGCAGCGGTATTCATATAGGGAACTATGTGCATATATCACCATATTCAGCGGTATATGGCGGCTCAGAAGTTGTGATGGAAGATTATACGGGGCTGTCACCCCGGTGCATCATTTTTTCAGAGTCCGATGATTTTAGCGGTCATTCCATGATACATCCATTTTTTCCGGATCAACTGAAGCCCGGTTATATTAGAGGGCGGGTGATATTGAGAAAATTTGTGCAACTGGGTGCCGGTACGACCGTGCTGCCCGGCATCGAAATGAAGACCGGTTCGGTCACCGGTGCCCATTCGCTGGTTACAAAGAGCTGTGATGAATGGGGTATATATGCGGGGATTCCTGCTGTCTATATTAAGAAGCGTAGTCGAAAATTATTGGAATTGGAAAAGAGGTTTCGTGAGTCCGTCGGAAACGGAGAATGCCATGAGTGAACGTCCTATCGATTTTACTGTTGTAATACCCGTTTACTATAATGAGGGAAGTCTTCGGGCATTGACCGATGAGCTTATGTCTGATGTATTACAGGCCCTGCCGGAAAAAAACGGAGAAATTCTTTTTGTGGATGACGGATCCGGTGACCGTTCGTTTTCGATCCTCGAAGAGTTGCAAAAAGAGCATAAACAAAATGTAAGGGTAATAAAACTCTCTAGAAATTTTGGACAGGTCAATGCCATATGGTGCGGCTTATCTTATGCCCGGGGCGACGTTACAGCCGTCATGTCAGCGGATGGTCAGGACCCCTGCTCACTGATTAAAGCCATGCTCGATGCGTACTTTAACGACCGTCATCAATTGATTATCTGCCACCGCATAGATCGGAATGAAGCCGCTTGGCGAAAATTCACCTCAAGTCTGTTCTACAGACTGATGCGAAGGTTGTGTTTTAAGAATATGCCAATTGGCGGTTTTGATGTATTTGCCCTTGGTGGCAGAGCACGTGAAACGCTGATCAAAACATATCAGCACCACGGATTCATTCAGGGGCAAATTCTGCGCCTGGGATTTACCCCTCACTTTATGGAGTCGGTCCGGCGTGCCAGAACGCACGGACGGTCGCGCTGGACGTTTTCGAAGAAGCTAACCTATCTCCTGGATGGGGTCATCGGGTATTCCTATTACCCCTTGCGATTGATGTCATCCATTGGTGTCGTTGTTGCGCTTCTGGGTTTTTTATACGCCATCATTGTTTTGATTCATAAACTGGTGTTTGGAAACCCGATTCAGGGTTGGGCGCCGCTGATGATTGTAATTCTGGTTATGGGCGGCTTTCAAATGATTATGCTGGGAATACTGGGTGAATATTTGTGGCGTACCAAGGCGCAGGTTACTGCGGAACCTCCTTTTATTGTTGAGAAAGTGATTCAGGACTGAACCATGGTGCAGCTTCTTCGATTCTTATCAGGCATTCGTGTCGTGCGATTTTTTATTGCAGGCGGGTGGAATGTCATTTTTTCATACGGGGTGTTTGCTGGGCTCTATTATGTCCTTGGTGATCAAGTACACTATATGTTGATACTGACGGGTACCACCATTTTGGGCGTTACCAACTCCTACCTGACTCAAAAATTTTTTGTATTCAGGACGAAGGGAAATTATCTGCGGGAATATCTGCGCTTTTATGCGGTATACGGTATTCAGATTACGATCAACTATGTGATGCTGCCCTTTCTTGTAGAGTGGGGCGTGTCGCCTTACATAGCACAGGCTCTGATTGTGGGTTCAACAACGATCGGTACCTACTGGGCCCACAAGCATATCAGTTTCTCGGCTGGGCGCGTTGACCCATTGAGCAATGCCAATTAATCTTAGCGGATGCTGCAATACAATATGCGAGCACAACAGAGAGAGTGCTGAGGGCGTTAATAAACTATAATTAAACCTTGCGCGGCGGCATAGTATGTTCAAAATATACTGAACATTGTAGTTTTATGAATACGTCACTTGATACCAAAGTCATTGATTTTTTCGTCTATCTTGCGGCGGCGTTAAAACTGCCCCGTTCTGTAGGCGAGCTGTACGGAACGCTGTTTGCTTCGCCGGATCCGCTGAGCATGGTTGATTTGATGAACCGGCTCGAGATGAGTAAGGGCTCAGCCAGCCAAGGGTTGCGCTTGTTAAAAACATACGGAGCTGTTAAAACCGTATATCAGCAGGGGCAGCGAAAAGATTTTTATGTAGCGGAGACCGAAGTGCGCAAGCTTTTCACCGGCTTTATTAAAGAGCAGGTGCGGCCGCATCTGGATGGCGGGTTTGACCGTATCGCCGATATTCGGTCCGAGCTGAAGCAATTGCCGCCGGAGGAAAGCGCTCGCATCCGACAGCGGGTGGATAAGATGGAGCAATGGTATAAAAGAGCGGGCAAACTGATACCGCTGATGGTCCGCTTTATGAAGCCACTTTAATACATGGTGAACATTGAAGTACGAATAATAAATAGCTGTTAAGAGGAGATTATAGATGAGCATAGATCTGAAAAACAAGAGAGTGACCGTAACGGGTGGCGCAGGCTTTTTGGGACAAAAGATACTGGCGTCGTTGAAACGTCGTGGATGCGAACAGATATCTGTTCCCGAATATCCAGATTATGATCTCGTCGAGGCGACTTCAGTTAAGCGAATGTATGATGAATTTAATCCCGAAATTGTGATCCACCTGGCTGCCGTCGTGGGCGGGATCGGCGCCAACCGCGAGCATCCCGGTTCCTTTTTCTACAAAAACCTGATGATGGGGGTCCAATTGATGGAAGAGGCCCGCCTGCGTGGCTTGGAAAAATTTGTGGCGATCGGCACCATTTGTGCGTATCCCAAGTTCACACCGGTGCCTTTTAAAGAGGAGGAACTGTGGAATGGCTATCCGGAGGAAACGAATGCCCCCTATGGCCTCGCCAAAAAAATGCTGCTGGTGCAGTCGCAGGCCTATCGTCAGGAATACGGCTTCAATTCTATCTTTCTGCTGCCGGTAAACCTGTATGGACCGAACGACAATTTTGACCCCAACAGCTCTCACGTGATTCCGGCCCTGATCAAGAAATGTGTGGAAGCGCAGCAGCGGGGCGATAAGGAAATCGTAGTCTGGGGCACGGGTGAGGCCTCCCGCGAATTTTTGTACGTGGAAGATGCGGCTGAAGGTATTATTAAAGCCACCGAGAGCTATGACGGCCTTGAGCCGGTCAACCTCGGTGCGGGGTTTGAAATTAAAATCAAAGATCTGATTCTGTTGATTGTAAAGCTGACCGGCTTTGAGGGTGCTGTGGTGTATGATTCCAGCAAACCCGATGGCCAGCCGCGTCGCATGCTGGACACCTCCCGCGCTGAGCAGTACTTCGGGTTTAAGGCCCAAACGGACTTTGAAGAGGGCCTCAAAAAGACGATCGAATGGTACAAATCCACATTGTAAAACGGGCAGTGCAGGTGCTTGATGAAATTAAAAGATAAACATGTTCTCGTAACCGGTGCAGACGGGTTTATCGGTTCGCATCTGACGGAAACCCTCATTCGGGAGGGGTGCCGTGTGCGGGCGCTTGCGCAATATAACTCATTCAATTCCTGGGGCTGGCTCGAGGATATTGATCTGACCGGCGTCGATGTGGTCTGCGGTGATGTTCGGGATCCGGCCTACTGCAGGGAGATCACCCGGGATATGGATGTGGTTTTTCATCTGGCGGCCCTGATTGCCATTCCGTATTCCTATCGCGCCCCGCACAGTTATGTCGACACCAACATCAATGGGTCGATGAACATGTGCCGGGCGGCCCTGGACAACGGGTGTGAGCGGTTCATTCACACATCAACCAGTGAGGTGTACGGGACGGCTCAGTACGTGCCGATTGATGAAAAACACCCGTTGCAGCCTCAATCGCCGTACAGCGCCAGCAAGATCGGCGCCGATGCCATGGTGCTGAGTTTTTATAACGCCTTTGAGCTGCCCGTTACGATTGCGCGGCCGTTCAACACCTACGGTCCGCGTCAGTCGGCCCGGGCCGTCATACCGACCATCATCACGCAGATTGCCGCGGGAAAGAAACAGATCAAGCTCGGCGACGTTTCGCCCACCCGGGACTTCAATTATGTGCTGGACACGTGCCGGGGCTTTGTCGCGCTGGCCTCGTCTGATCAAACCATTGGAGAAGCGGTCAATATCGGCTCCAACGTTGAGATATCGATTGGGGATACGCTGAACAGCATCAGGGAGATCATGGGGAGCGATGTTGAATTTATCACCGAAGAGCAGCGGCTACGTCCGGGTAAATCAGAAGTCTTCCGTCTGTGGTGCGACAATTCGAAGTTAAAGGAATTGACCGGATTCCAGCCGGAATACACGCTGGAAAAGGGGCTCAGATCGACGATTGACTGGTTCTCGAATCCCGTCAATCTTTCGAGGTACAAAGCGGACATCTATAATGTTTGATGAGGTCCTTCAGTTTATACGAGATCAATTTCATGCGGCCGATGTTATTCCGCTGCATGAACCCCGCTTTCGCGGGCGGGAAAAAGAGTATCTGTGCGACTGCATTGACTCGACATTCGTTTCCAGCGTGGGAGCGTATGTAAACCGCTTTGAAAAGGAGCTTGCCGGCTATGTCGGTGCCAAACGGGCGGTCGTCACCGTCAACGGAACCTGTGCGCTGCAGGTTGCGCTGAGATTGGCCGGGGTGGAACCCGGCGACGAGGTGCTGACACAGGCACTGACCTTCATTGCAACGGCAAATGCCATCCACTACGGCGGCGCGCATCCGGTCTTTCTGGATGTGGACCGCGACAGGATGGGGCTTTCGGCGGATGCTGTAAGTGCCTTTTTGGAGGACTGTGCCGAGCGCAGGGAGGGCCAAGTCTTCAATAAGAAAAGCGGCCGTCGCATAGCGGCGGTGTTACCGATGCATACCTTCGGTCATCCCTGTCGTATTGAAGAGCTTTGTGCACTCGGCGAGGCATGGAATCTTCCGGTGGTGGAGGATGCAGCGGAAGCGCTGGGGAGCCTGAGTGCTGGTCGGCACTGCGGTACATTCGGCCAACTGGGCGTCTACAGTTTTAACGGCAACAAAACCATTACCTGCGGCGGCGGCGGGGCAATTGTAACGAATGATGAGAGCCTGGCCGACCACGCGAAACACCTGACCACGACCGCCAAGATACCTCATCGCTGGGAATTCGTTCATGATGAAATCGGCTACAACTACCGCATGCCCAACCTGAATGCCGCTCTCGCCTGTGCCCAGTTGGAGCAGATAGATCAACTCCTCGAAGATAAGCGGCAGTTGGCCAATGCCTATAAATCCTTTTTCGAAAAAGTGAGCTGGGCTGATTACGTTAATGAGCCGGAAGGATGCCGAAGCAACTTTTGGCTGAATGCGATTGTGTTGCAGGATCAGGCGGACCGGGATCGTTTTTTGGAAGAATCCAACGATGCTGGCATTATGACCCGCCCGATCTGGCGGTTGATGAACAAATTGGAGATGTATGCGGGCTGTGAGTGCGGGCCGCTGGAGAACTCTGCATGGCTGGAGCAGCGCGTGGTGAATATCTCGAGCAGCGCGAGAGGGACGGCCTGATGACGGAGCAGGAACTGTAGTTTTTGTTACCAGATGGCAATGGTCTGTATTGAAAGGTCAATAAAGAATTGTAAATGCTAGAGGGAACGTGAAAATGAGGGTGTATTTGGATAATTGTTGTTTTAATCGGCCGTTCGACGACCAGACTTTGTTGAGTATCCGCTTGGAGACAGAAGCAAAACTTTATGTTCAGGATCAAATCAATCGTGGTGCGTTGTCTCTGGGGTGGTCGTACATTATTGATTACTAAAATGCCGTAAACCCTTGTGAGGAGAGACGAGCGGAGATACAACGATGGGAAAAGCTTGCAGATGGCCGCGCAGTGGAAACGCCTCAGGTTATCGATTTGATGAAAAAGTTTGTTAAGATCGGACTGAAACCCCTGGATGCACTGCATGTTGCAGCTGCGGTGTCCCTTGAGTGCGAGGTTTTTCTGACGGTGGACAAGGGTATATTGCGAAAGGATTTGATGGTGGAGGGAGTTAGAATTATGAGTCCTATAGATTTTTTAATGGAACGGGAGGTTGAAAATGACCGTTGATACAGAAATTAAAATGCGAGGATTGGATGCGCTGACGAACAGTCTTGGCCTAGTTGATGCAGAGCGATTTGTTTTTTTACTTCAGCGGGATCGGTTGGATTATACCAAGTGGCGGCAAAACCTGTTTCCAGGCTTGAGCGGTGAAGAAATCAGCCGTCGGGCTATGGAGCATGTCCAGAACAAATAGAGAGAATTCCGGTGATGTGATGGTGGAGCTTTATGATAATCGATTGACTATTTCCAATCCGGGCGGTCTTGTGCCGTGGCTCCCTCCGGAGGATTTCGGGAAATACAGCCGAACCCGTAATCGGCTGATTGCATCCCTGTTAATGCGCACGCAGCAGGCAGAAAAAATGGGAACCGGTATCCGGCGGATTCAGCTGGCATTGGAGGCGGCGGGCAATCCCCCGGCAGCATTCGATTACGACGACTACAATTTCTCGATCACACTGCTTTCTCAGCCATATCAGGGAAGCAATGGCGCATTAAATAAGGGTTTAAAAAGCCTGTTGAAAGCCATTCATGAACATCCCGGCGTTCAGGCAAAGGATTTGGCCGAGAGCCTTCGCCGGCCCATCAAGACAGTCGAGGGGCAGATCAAAACCTTAACCGACAAGAATCTTATTGAGCGTCGTGGCAGTAAAAAAACCGGGGGCTATTGGACTTTATGAACTGTTTTATTCCAAAAAAGATGAATAAGCTGGAGATGTATTCTCATTGTGAATGCGGGCCGCTGGAGAACTCTGAATGGCTGGAGCAGCGCGTGGTGAAGATTTCCAGTAGTGTGAGGCAGACGGTTCTGTGAATTTGCTAAACG
>CAYXEW010000007.1:0-20846 GCA_964464115.1 uncultured Verrucomicrobiota bacterium | reverse complement strand
AAACGATATTTATTACCAGCCGGATTATGCCCGGCTCTATCTTCGAGCGGGAGAATCTCTGTTTCATTTTGAGCACAGGGAGGGCAATGCCGTTTTTTCCAATCTGGCGATTAAGCGGCCGATCACAAGGATTGGTTCGGAGACCTGCAGTGAGAAATGGTTTGATCTAGAAACGCCTTATGGCTATGGCGGATTTTATACGAACTGCAGCGATTCAGGATTTGTTGAAGCCACGCTGAATGAGTATCGAACCCGGTGCAGGGATGAGCAGATCATTGCAGAGTTTGTCCGGTTTCACCCTTTCAACACCTTCCCGGAGCAGTTTCCTGAACCGTTTGACTTCCTGGCACATGACCGGGATGTGGTGACGGTTGACCTTGCGCAGTCTACAGAAGCGCGGTGGAGTGGCTATGGAGCAACGACGAGAAATCTTCTTCGGAAATGTGCAAAGGCGCTGACGTTTCAGGAGTCAGCAGACATAGAAAAGTTCGAAGCACTGTATGCGCAAACGATGGGCCGGAACCGGGCGGACGACTTTTACTACTTTGACCGGAGTTATTATGAGGCCCTGCTGGGGTTGGATGGAATCCACTTATACGAGGTGAGGTCTGAAGACACAGTAGTCGCCATGGCTTTTTTCATGTACGGTGACTCGCTGGCGCATTATCATCTGTCTGCGAATGATACGGACTATCTGAAGTTAAACGGGAATTATTTTATGCTGGAACAGGCCTTTGAAGAGGCAAAGCGACAAGGCTCTCATTCATTTATGCTGGGTGGCGGTCGCTCCCCGGACCCGGAGGATTCACTGCTGCGGTTTAAGCGGAAGTTCAGCAAACAGACGCGTCTGTTTCATATTGCCGGATTAATACACAACCGGCTCGTTTACGAAAATTATATTGCTCAATGGAAAGCGCAGCATCCGGAAAGTGCTCTAAGATATTTTCTTAAGTATCGATTGAACGAGGGGTAAAATGTGACAATCATGGAAACGACAACAGATTCGCATTGCTTTATTATTGCCGAGGCGGGGGTGAACCATAACGGCAGTATGGCCATGGCTCTGGATCTGGTGGCAGCAGCGAAGCAGGCTGGCGCCGATGCAGTAAAGTTTCAAACCTTTATTGCCGAGGAAGAGATCAGTCAGTTCGCTCCCAAGGCCGACTACCAGAAGGCCCTGACCGGCGAGTCGGAATCACAGTTGGAGATGGTGAAAAAGCTGGAGCTGAACGAAGCTCAACATTACCGTCTGATCGAATGCTGCCGGTCACATGAGATTGAATTCATGTCCTCCCCGTTTGATCTCAAAAGTATCGCACTGCTGGAAAAAATGCATCTGAATCGCATAAAAATACCCTCCGGTGAGATTACGAATTTACCCTATTTACGAAGAATTGCAGCCATGGGCCTGCCTGTGATTCTGTCGACCGGTATGTCGGAGATGCCGGAGATTGAAGCGGCCGTCGGCGTGTTGGTGTCGGTAGGCCTTTCCAGAGGCGACATCACGGTGCTACATTGCAACACGGAATATCCCACCCCCATGTGCGATGTTAATTTGCGGGCCATGCTTTCGATCGGTCAAGCACTGGGTGTGGCTACCGGTTTTTCGGATCACACCTTGGGTAATGAAGTGCCCATTGCGGCCGTGAGTCTGGGGGCTGTTGTGATCGAAAAACATCTGACGCTGGATCGGACGCTGCCCGGTCCCGATCACAAAGCGAGCCTGGAGCCTCAGGAGTTTCGGGCCATGGTGCAGGCCATTCGCAACATTGAGATGGCTCTCGGGGATGGCTGTAAGCGGGTGACTTCCAGCGAAGAGAAAAACCGGATGATTGCGCGCAAGTCAATTGTCGCAGCCGTACCCATCCGGCGGGATGAATCATTTACAGCACAGAATTTGACGACCAAAAGACCGGGAACCGGCTTGTCTCCGATGCGCTGGGATGAAATCACTGGGCAAAAAGCCCGAAGAGATTTTGAGCCCGATGAGGAAATTGAGCTATGAAGAAAAAGAAAATCTGTGTAATCACCGGAACGCGGGCGGAATACGGGTTGTTGTACTGGCTGATGAAAGGCCTTCAGCAGGAACCGGACATGACTTTGCAGGTGATTGCCACCGGGGCGCATCTGTCGCCGGCATTCGGTATGACGGCTGATCAGATAGAAGCTGACGGCTTTCACATCGACCGGCGGGTGGACATGCTGCTGGCTTCTGATACGTCCACGGCCGTCGCTAAGTCTATGGGGTTGGGATTGATCGGTTTCGCCGATGCATACGAAGCGCTGCAGCCGGATCTTGTCCTTATGCTGGGCGACCGGTATGAGCTGGTGCCGGCGGCTTACGCCGCACTGGTGGCTCGTGTGCCAATCGCGCATATTCATGGCGGCGAGATCACAGAGGGGGCTTTTGACGATGCTATCCGGCATTCCCTGACCAAGCTGGCGCACTTTCATTTCGTTGGAGCCGAGGCTTACCGCCGCCGTGTCATTCAGATGGGTGAGCATCCCGACCGGGTGTACCTGGTGGGCGGGATGGGGGTGGACACCATTAAGAAAACCCGCCTGCTTTCGAGAGAGGCTCTCGAAGAAAGCCTTGGCCTTCATTTCAAGAAGCGAAACCTGCTGGTTACCTTTCATCCTGTAACGCTTGATGAAACGTCCCCGGCCAAGCAGTTTCGCGAGCTGCTGGCGGCCTTGCATGAGCGGTCCGACACGCAGATCATTTTCACCATGCCGAATGCAGACACGGGCAATAGTGAGATCAGCAGCCTTGTGCAGCAGTTTGTCAAGGAGCATAGGGAACATGCCTCCGCCTTCACCTCGCTGGGGTCGCTGCGCTATTTATCAACGCTGCAGTTTGTTGATGGTGTGGTGGGCAACTCGTCCAGCGGATTGGCCGAGGCACCGACGTTCAAAATCGGAACCGTCAATATCGGCGACCGCCAGAAGGGGCGCCTGCAGGCCGCCAGCGTGATCGATTGTGCACCGGAGCGCTCATCGATTGCGCGGGCCATCGAAACGATCTACTCGGCGGAATTCAGAAAAACGCTTGAGCAGGCGGTCAACCCCTACGGGGAAGGCTGTGCGACGGAAAAAATTCTCGGGGTGCTCAGGGAGGCCTCGCTGGATGCCGGCACCGGCAAATCGTTTTATGACCTTTTGCCGGAGGCCCTTGTTTAAGAGATGAGTGACAACGTAAAGACGTTTAAGGAAAGCCTGCGTGATTACCTGACGTTCTATCACGAGATACGCACCCCCGCGCATGACTTTTTCAAGGCGGAGGAAAACAGGGATGCCGACACCTTTCTGCTGATCACATCAAGCCCGTCGCGCATGGGCAACCACCTGCTCCTGTCGCTGTTGGACAGCCATCCGGAGCTGCCGCGCATTCCGGGTGAAGACGGGTTCCTTTCCTTTTCTTTTTTTCAGGCTCAGTATGATCTGAAACAGTATCTCGATCAGATGCGCGGTCCCGATGCTGTGGATTACATGGAGCGGCTCAGTTCGAATCTGTTCTTTAATAAATGGAAGAATATCTGTGAATACAGGCAGCGGGGCAAGATGCCCGACGGCTGTTCCGGGGTCAATATCGTGCACCGTCCCTCGGAAGTGGACTTCCCCGGTTATTTGCCACCTGTTGATTATGCGGCCTATCATGATGTTCTCTGCTCCGGTACGGAAGATTATAGCTGCTTTGGCCATTACCTGAAACATTATACCCGTGCACTGCTTTACCTGGATCCGGCTTATGAGAAAAGCGCCGCCGGGCCGCAGGGGTTTATCAGCTACTCCGGTATGCGCACCCAGGTCCGATGGGTGCTGGAGTATTTTGATCAGGCGCGATTAATTACGTCCATTCGCTCCTTTGATTCGTATGCAGTGTCGCACATTAAATCACGCAACCCGTCAGGGGATATAACGGCTGAGGGGTTGCAGGAGGCCTGGGAGCACTGGTATCACAAGGTGATTGATTATTTTTATCTGAAGGCTTGCTACCCGGACAGGGTTTGCCTGGTTTCCTTTGATGATCTGATTCAGAAGACGGAGTCGGTCAGTCGCGGAATTTGCCGTTTTCTTGGTATTGCGTACAGTGAGACCATGGTGACGCCGACGCTGTTCGGGACGCCGGTTCGGGGGAACGCATCCCGGGGACGCAGCCGCACAAAAACGGGGACGGTTTACTCGGACACACGAAAACTGGATGCGAATCGGATACCGGCGGCATATGAGCATCTCTGGAAAAGTTTTGAGCTGGTGAAAACAGGGTAGAGAGACCACACGGTATGAACGAAAAAGTAAATAAAATGACAGCGTTTATTCTGGCCCGCGGGGGGTCGAAGGGCCTACCCGGGAAAAATATTATTCCCTTTAACGGGCATCCGCTCATCGCACACACGATTATGGCTGCCCTTGAAGCATCGTGCATTGATCGTGTGATGGTGTCAACCGATGATGACCGCATTGCCGCCGTGGCACAGGAGTACGGCGCTGAGGCGCCCTTTCGGCGTCCGGAAGCCTTGGCGTCAGATGAAGCCTCGGCGCGTGACGCGCTCTTGCATGCGCTGGATTTTGTGCAGGAGCAGGAGGGGGAACCGGTGTGCTTCTGCCTGCTGCAGCCGACCTCTCCCTTGCGGACGGCAGATGATATCGATGCGGTGGCGGCCCTGTTCCATGAGAAAAAGGCGCGGTCTGTTCTCAGTGTAACAGCGTATGAACACCCTGTCCAGTGGGCGGTATCGCTGCAGCCGGACGGCCATATCAGAGAACGGGAAAAAAATGATGCGGTGCGCCGGCAGGATCTGGTGACGTATTACCGGCCCAACGGGGCCATCTATCTGTTTGAAACCGCCTTTTTTCGCGCACAGCCGGATTATATCGGCCGGGACTCATTTGGTTATCTCATGCCGCCAGAGCGATCGATAGATATTGATACAGCTTTTGATCTGGCTGTTGCGGAAACATGGGTACGACAAACAGGAAGGCTGTCATGAAATCTGAAAAATTCTGCATAACCGAGCAAACATCCATGCTGGAGGCCATGAAGACCATCGGCCAAACGGCTATCGCTTCGGCGATTGTTTGCCGCGATAAAAAAGTGCTGGGCATTCTGACCGACGGCGATATTCGACGCGCGCTGATCCAGGGAGCCGCATTGTCATCGCCGGTGGAGCCCTATTATACACGCAATTTCACCTCGGTCGGTCCGGATGCAATGCGGGCAGATGTGCTGGAGCTGATGCAGGCGCGACTGATTGAGCAAATACCGGTGGTGGATGAACAGGGAAAGCTGCAGGGCATTCATACCCTTCATACCCTGCTTGGTCATATCGAAAAACCGAATGCCGCCGTGATCATGGCCGGGGGGCGGGGCACCCGGCTGGGTAAACTGACCGAGGAACTTCCGAAACCCATGCTGAAGGTGGCGGGCCGGCCTATCCTGGAGCGGATTATTCTTCATCTGGTCAGCTACGGAATACGCCGGGTTTATCTGTCAGTGAATTATCTTTCCCATATTATTGAAGATTATTTTGAAGACGGCTCCCGCTGGGGTTGTGCGATTCACTATCTGAATGAAGAGCAGCCGCTCGGCACGGGGGGGGCGCTTTCCCTGCTGCCCGAACAGCCGAAGCATGATCTGCTCGTCATGAACGGCGATCTGCTGATTGAAACGGACCTGAACAGTCTGCTCATGTTTCATGCACAAGGCGAATATTACGCCACCATGGGTGTACACTACTATTCGCATGAAGTGCCGTTCGGCTGCATCCAGACAGAGAATGACCGCATGGTCGATATCGAGGAGAAGCCGCTGATTACCAGGACGATCAACGGAGGCGTGTATGTGCTGTCGCCCGATGCTGTTCAGGCCGTTCCGCGTAATGAGGCCTTTCCGATCACCCGGCTCTTTGAAGAGGCCTTGGCGGGAGGATACCCCTGCGGAGCTTTTCACCTTGGAGGCGACTGGACCGATGTCGGTTTGCCGGAACAATTAAAAAAAGCCCGGGGGCATATGTAACTGCAGAAACCGGAAGTCAGCAACTGGATGAGAATAGGAATAACTGAAAGGAATGATGAATAAAGAATATCAGGTTGTATTAATAGGAGCCGGGCAGTTGGGCAGTCGGCATCTGCAGGGGCTGGCCCGGCTACAGCATCCTGCCCGTATCACAGTGATTGATCCCTCAGCAAAGGCTTTAGAGGTGTGTCGGGAACGTGTCGCTGAAATCGAAGGATGGAATCGTCACACCTATTCCTTTCAGATGGAAATGAACGACCTTCAGGATGCGGATGTGGCTATTATAGCCACGAATGCCGATGTCCGCAGGACGGTTATTGAAACGCTGCTCTCCACCATACAGGTGCGCTACATGCTGTTGGAAAAAGTTCTGTTTCAGCGTGTGTCCGACTGCATTGAGGTGGGGCGCCTACTCAATGAGCGGGGTGTTAAGGCCTGGGTTAATGCGCCGCGTCCCATGTGGAAGGACTACCAGGCACTCAAGGCCGCTTTGGCGGGGGATCGGATACGCTCGTTCAGGACCGGCGGCGCCGAGTGGAAAATGGCAAGCAACGCCTATCACATGCTTGACCTTTATGGCTGGCTGCTGGATGATGAGCTCTGCTGGCTTCATGCAGATGAAATCGATCAGGAACCGGTGCCGGCTCCTCGCGCGGGTTTTTATGAACTGCACGGGTCGCTGAGTGGACGTTTTTCAGGAGGTTGTTATTTTTCGATGAGTGATCATGCACATGCACCTCGAAATCTTTATCTGCTGATCGAGACGGAAGCTCGCCTGATATATTTATCCGAAAAAGAGCGCCGACTCTGCGTAGTGAGCGGCGATCCGTTGAATGAAGCGATTGATGAAAAGACCTTTAATCCAGAGTATCAGAGCGGATTGACCCATCTGGCGGTGGAGGATATTATGCAACATGAGCGTTGTGCACTCACGCCTTATCAGAAGGCGTCATCCGTACATGAACTCCTGTTGAGAACACTGGGGCCTCATTTCAAAGGCCTTGGAAAGGATGATGACATATGTCCGATCACATGATGAAGAACGTTTGGCTGGTAGGTGCTGGGAAAATGGCGCAGGCCTATGCGCCGGTACTCAAATCCATGCATATTGAGCCGGTGGTGATTGGTCGGGGGGCGGAATCGGCCGCAGCGTTTGAACAGGTAACCGGCCTGCCGGTCATTCAGGGCGGGCTCGACACTTTTCTGGCTACCACGCCTTCCCAACCGGAGGCGGTGATTATTGCCGTGAATGTGGTGGATTTGGCGCCGACGGCGATCGCACTGCTTCGGTACTGTCAGCCACATATATTGTTAGAAAAACCCGGCGTCATCAACTCGGCCCAGCTACAGGAGTTGGCCTCTCTGAAGGGTGCCGATCGGTTGTATATTGCCTACAACCGGCGCTTTTTCAGTTCGGTGCAAGCCGTGAAAAGGATGCTTGAAGAAGACGGCGGACCGGTCTCCTGCACCTTTGAATTCACCGAGTGGGGGCACCGGATCGAACAGGTGCTGGACCGCAAGCATCCGGAAGAGATGAAACACTGGCTCATTGCCAATTCAACGCATGTCATTGATCTGGCATTTTATCTGGCAGGAGCGCCCGTAAAAATGGATTCAACCGTGTCCGGTTCTCTGCCATGGCATCCGTCCGGCTCTGCCTTCTGTGGCTCGGGGATGACGGATCGGGACGCGACTTTTGCCTATCATGCCAACTGGAAGGCTCCGGGCCGCTGGTGGGTTGAAGTGATGAGCGAAAAACGCCGCTTCCGCCTTTGCCCCCTCGAAACGGTGCAGGTTCAGATGAAGGGTTCGGTCCAGTGGGATGAAGTGGCACTGCCGGATGAGGATGGTACCTCCAAACCAGGATTGACCCGCATGGTTGATAGCTTTCTTAGCGGACCGACTGATGCATTATGCAACTTTACAGACATGCGCAGACATATCCCGTTTTATCAGCGAATCGCCGGGTACAATGACTGACCCGATAGTACATCCGGAACCATCATGAACAAACATAAAGAACAGCGTATTACCGTTATAATCAACGTGCATAATCGACATAGACATCTGGCGCGCCAGCTTGATTATCTCGGGTCTTACTATGCCTGTATGATGGTGGCTGACTCTTCAGACCGTCCTTATTCCAGCAGCGTGCAACCGCACGTGAACTACATTCATTACCGGAACTGGGATTACACAGATAAACTGGCCGATGTGATACAAAAAGTACAAACGCCCTATGTGCACCTCTGTGCCGATGATGACTTTTATGTACCGCCCGCCGTTTCAAAGTGCGCTGATTTTATGGAAGCGCAGCCCGATTACTTCTCAGCACAGGGACGTTATATGGCCTTTCAATGGAATGGTGAGGCCCTGAAATATATTCCACTATACCGCAATTATATTGATCGGGATGTCGGTTCGGACTGTGCGGCTATACGATATGGGGAGCTTTTTCATTCCTACATTCAATGCCTGTACAGCGTGCATCGAACCGAAAATCTGAAGGAGGCTTTCAGTTTGGCGCTGGCCTCGGATATTCGCAATCACAACCTGGTCGAATTGCTTACTGCGGTGACGGCTGTTATTCATGGCAAGCACAGGGTGCTGCCGATGGTTTATGGCATTCGTGAAAAGATGAGCGATTCCGCAGGGACCTTCATGCCGAACATTCATGAAGTCATTCGTAATCCCGCACACCATAATGAATATGACCGCTTTGTGAGCGGCATTAGTGAATATGCGGCTGGGCGTCTTCATATGGACAGATCTCAGGCTCAAAAGGAATTTCTATCGGGTTTTGACCCGTATGTCGCCAATACAGCTTCGTCGCCCGGCGAATGGCGAAGGCTTCTTCCCGCATCCTTCAGGCGTATGTTGAAAAAGGCGGCGGGGTTGATGAGAACGGATGTGAATGAGATGGCCTATATATATGCCTGTGAGGGTGCAGATGAAGCCCTGTCAGCGATAGAGCACTATATCAGAAAGCACCATATCACATGCTGACAGACAGAGCGTCGGAGATCCTATGACACACATAAACAAACCCATCATCATTGTAGGTTTCGGACATTCCGGGTCGCGGTTGCTGGCTGAACTGCTCTCTGCCTGCGGTATATTCCAGGTGATGCCGACACCCACAAAGGAGTGGGGGTATATTCAGCAGATCAATGACCGCATCTGGCCCACCTGGTATAACCTGGATGGCTGGTCCATCGAGAAGGTGCAGACCCGCGCAGGCATGATCAGCAAGACCGGGCTTTTCCTTCGCCTTGTTCGCCGGGGATACCGTGGCGGTGCCTGGTGCATCAAGGATCCCCGGTTGACCGTGACCCTGTCGGCCTGGTTGAAGCGATTTCCCGAGGCGCGTATTGTTCATCTGGTCCGCAATCCGCTTGATGTTGTGGGTACGCTAACCCCCAACTATGCGAAATTTACGCCGCAGGGAAAATCGCCACAGGAATCGTTGACCTTCTGGAGCGCCCTTTGGGTCCGGAGTCTCGATGTCCTGATGCAGTCCGTTCAACACGTTCCCCGTGCTATTATGGTGGAGACCCGCTATGAAGATCTTTGTCGTTCTCCCCTAGAAGAGGTTAGAAAAATTTTAGAGGCCTGTCACGCGGATATGCTTTTTAAGAATACCATTGATGTATCTGCGATTTCCGCCTCGGTGGATAAATATCGGCAATGGCTGAAGGATGGACGTCTCCAGGCGAGTGATGTTGAACAAATTCAATCGATAGCCGGTAACGCAATGCAACGGTATGGATATCAGGTGTACGGAGAGTAATGCATGTCAGGCGTTCGTCGCAACACATTCATTTACACGCTGGGTAATGCGCTGCCCAAGACAGCCGGCTTTTTTCTGTTGCCGATTTATACGGCATATCTGAGTCCCGCAGAATACGGTGTTGTTAATTCGGTCAATGTGTTGGTGCCGATATTGACTGTGCTGTTTTCGCTGGGTTTTGATGCGTCTATTTTCCGCCTCTACTGGGACTGCAAAACCGATCAGGAGCAAACCGCCTTTTTCAGTACGATATTTTTTACCACGGCCGGGACGTCGATTATTATGCTGGCCGTGATACTGTTATTCCATCAAACCGTTTCACGTATCTATACATCCATCGAGTTTTTCCCCTATTTCTTTTATATGGTTATATCGGTATTTGTATCCAATTTCTTTCATCTACCCCAGCGGTATCTGATGCTTAAGGGAAGAGCCGGACAGTTTGTTGTTCTGTCTGCCGTTCGTTTTTTTATCAATGCGGCACTCATTCTGTGGTTTATCATTAGGGCTGGTCAGGGAGCCGCAGGCTATTTAAAGGCCTCCATGATCACGGCCTGTATTCTCATCCTTCCTTATGCATGCATTACATTGAAACTGATTCGATGGCGGTTCAGCCTGCCTATGCTGCGATCATTGCTTCATTTTAGTTTACCGCTGATTCCCACCCTCCTCAGTGGATGGGTGGTGAACCTGTCAGATCGGATATTCATTGAGCGGTTTTGTGACTTGAAAAATGTAGGGATCTACAGCCTTGCGTATGCGATTTCTGGAGTCATCCTGATTATTGTCAACGCCTTCCACATGGCCTACCGGCCCGTGTTCTTCAGGTATGCCAATGCGGAAGATCAGGAAGAAGGCCGTCGAACGATATTCAACTATAACAGTCAGTTCCTGCTCGTCGTTATGTTAATAGTTTTTGCCGTTATTCTTTTTTCCCGCGAGATCATAGGCATCCTGTTTGAGGAGCAATATGCATCCGCTGCCTTCTATATTCCGCTGATTGCCCTGTCTTATCTTTTCAATGCTTTTTGCAGTCTGCTGGGGCGATTTTTTGAACAGAGTAAAAAAATGAAAACGACCATGGTGATCGCAGTGGCAACCGCTTTATTGAACCTGCTTCTGAATTATCTTCTAATTCCCCGCTTTGGTGCCTACGGGGCCGCACTGGCAACACTGATTACATTTGTCTGTATCTTTGTGGTCCGTTATATGTATGTCAGAAAATACTGCTATTTTGTGCCTTTTCACTGGAAACTTATTCTGCCGCTGGCGTTTGGCATGATCATTCTCTTTGGTTTCTTCGATATGTTGGTGCCATTTGAGAATTTGCTTCTGTCGGCGGGGCTGAAAGCGGTATTGATATTCCTGTTGCTTATCGGCTTCTATCTGCGATATCAACAGGTCATTCACCAAATGCTGAGTGATAGAAAAATAGATAGTCGTGGAGGACCGGCATCATGATTCGCCGATTTGTATATTGGGACGAGTGGCGCAAAGCCTACTGGGATAAAATGGACCGATATCCGGAATTGTTTGCTCTGCTGCATCGCATGTATGTGGCTCAGTACTACGGCGTAATACAGCCTCCCGATCGGAAGAAAAAGCCCGGGCCTTTCTCGCATATCATGAGGGTGGGTTCGGGTGTAAAGCGGCGTTTACAGCGGCGAATGAAACGTCGCGTGGCTGCGCCCTCTCCGGTCGTCTCGCGTGATCATGAGGATGCGTTGCAATCACCTTCGTCGATAGATGTGCTGTTCTATGCGTATGCCCGGCGGGATACCTGTTTAGGAGTCGGCGAAAAGCTTTTTCAAGGACTTGCCGAAGTGGCGCCGACCACCCGGCTTGCTTATTATCAGAATGCGACCCGTCCCGTGATTGACCGTTCTGTCCATCAGGGCGCTTATGTTTTGACTCTTCAGCGCGGCATAAACTGGCGGGGTGTAACAGGTTTTATCAGGATGCTTCCGGTATTGCTGACGGGCGCCTGTAAATCGGGCATCGTTGCTCGTTATGTTTTAATCCATCTGCCAACGTTCATAGCACACGCCCTCAAAATCTGCTGTACGGCTGAGGCTCAGCGGCGTTTTCTGAAACAGTATCGCCCTCGCATTATTATTGCCTGCAACGAGCAAGGCGGAAGCGATAATTCTATTCTGTTCGCCGTTGCGCGGAAAATGGGTATTCACACCGTGCAGTATCTGCATTGTCCACCCACCCGACAGTTTGTGCCTTTTATCTGCAGTGAATACTGGAATTGGAGCCCTTTAACGCGAAGCATGTTGCTGGGTGAGCAGCAGGATGATCGGGTTTTGGAGATTGGCTGTCTAGAGCACGATGTTTCCGGGGCGGTTGCCGCAGAAAGCACATCTTCCTCGGAGATAGAGCGGATTCTGTTTCTCTCGCAGGCCGGCATGGATGAAGGGTGGGGTATCCATGCCGTTGAAAAGGGTGTCGAGCTCTTCAGGCAGGGCCTGGGGTATTGCCGGAAGCCGTACTTGCTACGCATCCGGATTCACCCCAACGAAGATGCGTGGCGGGCACGTGTCCGTGAAAATCTTTTTGAGGGCTTGTCGTATGAGGTGTCAGACAAGCATACAGCGATTGAGCAGGATGTGGAGTGGGCCTCCCGCGTGTATACGGTAAGCTCCAATGGCATATTCGCGGCTTTCCGCTTGAACAGACCGGGGTTCCTTTTGTGGAGCGCTGAGCTGGATGAAATCTACGGCCGGGCTTTTTTACCCGACCGATTTCTGGTTCGGAATGCTGAGGAATGGATGCGGTCGTTAGAATGTAAAATAACGGTAGCTGAAGCGAGTCAAGTGCTGGATGAGGTGCTGGGCCCGCCCGGAAGCGTAAAAAAAGCTGTTAATCGAATCTCGGAAATAGTGTTAAATGATTGAGCTTTTTGCTGAATATGTAGTATGAACAGCTCTCAGCAGTGATATAGAACGATGTATAGCAGAATCCATTCGTATAAGGACCAAGGACCTGATCGAGAGGAGTGCGCTTGTGCTTGACAGAATAGGTATTTTTTTCTGGGGTTTGATAGCCTTTGTTTTTCTTTATATCGCGTCTTTCCGCATTATACAGGGAGGCTTTTTGAATTATGCCATGGCTTTTATACTGTTGGCGCCTTTTTTTTTCATCTTCTTTATCAGAATTCGGCATTTTTGGCATGTTTTGATTCTTGTTTTTATTGTAGCGTCGAATGTCACCATTCCCATCTATGGATTTGATAAATTAACGCCTGCTTTTATTCTCATGGCAGTATCCTCTCTGGTGATTATTATGGATACAGCTATACATAAAGAGTCCCGCATCCAGTTGAACGTGATCGATATACTGGTGTTGGTCCTTTCTGCTATTCTTACCGCTAGGCTGCTGTATGATAGGCCCGGCTTTGCCATGCTGGGTAGTTCCACGGGAGGCTTGATCTCATCACTAAATTTAACATCTGCCACATGGTTCTATTTTGTGGCCAGACTGCTGTTTGAAAAGGCCGACCTTACGAGGAGGCAACTATGGTTTGCACTGTATGGTGTTCTGGCGGTATGTGTGATCACAATGCTGCAGGGTGCCCTCTCGGGCGTGCTATGGGCCCGCTATCTTGGGGGCTCGTCTTTCTGGATGTTGTGTGCGCTTTGCCTGACGCTCATTGGTACGGCGAGTTACAGCAACCACAAATATCTTTATTTTAATGTATTGGCTGCGCTGTTCATTCTTATGGGTCTGATTTCCAATTTCAGGAGCCGTATGTTTTTCTTTGCTGCTGAAGTCGCGCTAGTGGCCTATTTTACAGGCCGGCTGAAGAAGACGTTGGTATTTTTATCTGTTATTGGTGCTGTGGGCGGCTTTGCCATATTTGGAGTTGTCAAACAGGTGCCCGCTCTGATGGAGAGATCCATGTCACTTTTCGTTAAGATCGAAAATAAGGTGGATGACAGGAGAGTTTATGGTGCCATGGGGTGGGGTGATAATTTTCGCGTTCAGTTGTATGTGATGGCGTGGGAAAGAATTAAAGACCACCCTCTGGTGGGTTCAGGTCTTGGTTTGAATGTCAGTGAGGCACTGAGTGTTTTGTCTTCCACAAGTGACAGACAAACAAGGTTACTTGCGCTTTCCGGATCATATCATAACAGTGTAGTTATTCTGGCAGTACAATCCGGATTGCCCTCAGCATTATTGTTTGTCATCATTTCGTTTATGATTACCAAAAAATTTCTATTCTTTATTCTTAGAGAAGCACGTGGTGTCGTACGCCAGTGGTGTGTCATCGTGTTTGCTTTCTTTACGGCCAACATGTTTATGCTGCTGCTGAATGGCGGGCCTGCAGAATTATTTACCAGTATGATAGTTAGCGGCATAATGTCGGGCATTATGGCCAGTCAGGGGAACTGGCGTGATCGTCAGAATGTGTCAGCAGTCAGAGACATTGACGCTGGCCCTCCACCATTTCCGGAAAGTAGAGGAAGGTAGGGTATGCTCGGCAAACTCGTCAGCAAATTTAATAAATATCCTTTTCCCCAGTGCATGACCGTATTTCTTCGGAACATACTGTGGCAGCGGCTGTGTATTTCCGTTTGTTCACCTCTGGTGCGTTTTCAGTTGTGGTTGGCCGGATGTCCCTGCGGAAAACCCTTTCGTGCCGATGGATTGCCCTTGATATACACGACGAGAAGAGGTCAGATTTCAATCGGTCGTCATTGCCGAATCAATTCTCGCTTCGGGTCCAATCTCGTCGGACGATCCTGCCGTACAATTCTTCATGCCAGCCGAGGGGGACAGATTACGTTCGGCGATTATAGCGGGTGCTCCTTTGCGATCATTGCCTCCAGGGCTTCCATCACTATTGGTCGGCATGTTAAAATAGGCGGCAATGTCCGGATTTATGACCACGATTACCACGCCGTTGATTATATGCAGCGGCGGGATTACCGGACAGATCAGGAGAATGAACAGAAGGCCCCCGTGGTCATTGGCGACGATGTTTTTATTGGCGTGAACGCGCTAATTCTAAAAGGCGTAACCATCGGGGATCGGGCTATCATTGGAGCTGGCTCCGTGGTGGCTAAAGATGTGCCAGCCGATGAAGTCTGGGCAGGAAATCCAGCCCGGTTTGTAAAGAAACTGAAGGTTGTGTGAGTAACGATATATGAAACCGAGTGTATCTGAAAAATCGGGATGTATCCGTTGGCAGACCGACGAGTGTATGAGCGTTGGCTCTTTTAGTGTGCCTTGTGCATCGGGCCTGTCAGGCGGGTATAATCAGGGTTTTGGCATCAAGCGGGTGTCGGACCATAGGCGACGGATCAAGCAGTTGATATGGCCGTTCTGGAATGCCTATCAGTATCTGCTTGTCGATGGTTTCATCGAGCGGGCTATGGGGAGATTGATTGAAAAGTATTTGACTGCGGATGCCGTGATGCTGGAAGTGGGCTGCGTAATATGAGCCTCTCTCGGTTCTTGCCACGCCATAGGGCATACAATGCTTTGGATCTCGAGTTTTCGGAAATGCACCTGTTGAGAGTTCTCGGGAGAAAACTCAACGCTAATCCGGTCGTGGCCTCTGCCACGGTCATCCCCACCAAGGACAGTACAGCGACACTGCTGGTCTCCACAGAGGCCTTGGAGCACATACCAGCCATTGATGAGGCTGTGCAGGAAACCTACCGTGTTGCGGCTCCAGAGGCTCTTTTTCTCTGTTGCATTCCCAATAATTACGGTCATAAATATGCCGTGAAGGGGCCTCACCCTGGACATGTGAACAACTGGACTTTTGACGGGTTTACTTCATATATGGCTGGTCACGGGTTTGAATGTATCGAACGCTTCATGAAGGGGCGATGGATTCCGCTTCCGCTCTGGCTTACGAAAACATCCTATCAGTTGCCGCTGACCTCCGCTTCCGAATATTTTAACACGAATTTCTTCTATGTCTTCCGGGTGAAAAAATGAGTACAGGAATTTCTTCATCAGATCGCCTTCATCTGGGCTCCTTTAATTGCGCCGTCGAAGGTTGGCTCAATACGGATATTACGCCCCACATATGGATTGCCCGGGTGCCGGGGCTGGCATGGCTGTTGTACAGGCTGCGCCGAATGCCGGTAGCCCGCTATCAGGATCACGCCGCCGGCTGTTTTCGGCGGGTTCGTTACATGAATCTGTGTAAAAGGGTTTCCATGGTGAGTGAACGTTTTGCTTTTGTATACAGCGCCCATGTTCTTGAGCACCTTTACGCCGATCAGGCTCGCTTTTGTATTCAGGAGGTTTACAGGGTCTTGAAGAAGGGCGGTATATTCAGGGTATGCCTGCCGGATCTGGATCAGCTTATCAGTTCCTACGACGCCAGACAGCCTGACCGATTCTGTCTTGCTATGTATGAAACCGCTGAAGCTAGGAGCAAAAATCAGCATCACTGGATGTACAATCGGCATTCTATAGAATCGTTATTAAGTGAATGCGGTTTCGGTGCCATCCATCATCGAGCTTTTCGGCAGGGAGTCTGCCCGGATTTGGACAGGCTTGAGCATCGCTCTGAAGGTTCTCTCTATGTGGAGGCCGTTAAATAGATATGTCCGATGCAGTATCCAGTAAGAATATCGCCGTGCTGATGACGTGTTTTAACCGCCGCGATACCACGCTGTCCTGCCTGCAGAACCTTCAGCAGCAGCAGTTGTTGCCGCCGGATTGCCACCTGACCGTATATCTTGTGGATGACGGATGTACTGATGGAACGGGGGAGGCCGTACGAGAGCAGTTTGCCGAGGTTCGCATCATCGAAGGCACAGGCAGCCTTTTCTGGTGCGGGGGTATGCGTTTGGCGTGGGAGGTCGCTGCTAGGGACGAGCCAGATGCTTATCTTTGGTTGAATGACGATACGCAGTTACTGCCCGATGCGCTGAGCCGTTTGATCGATCTCTGGGATATAACCGAAGACCCCGACTCTGAATTCTACGCTCCGCGAGGCAGTGTCATTATAGGCTCCTGCCGCGATCCTGAAACCGGTGCGACGACGTATGGCGGCCAGCATCGTCTGGGGCGACATCCGGCGAAGTATCAGTTAATGCAACCTCAGAATCATCCGGTGGACTGCGACACTTTTCATGGTAATCTGGTGCTGGTTCCTCATCGGGTATTTGCACATGTGGGGGCGATGGGGCCTTTTAAACATGCGGTGGGCGATATTGATTATGGCTACAGGGCCGCCGCTAAGGGATGCCGCCTGCTCGTCGCGCCGGGTTATTACGGCCTGTGCAGCAAGAACAAGGTCATCTGCCGTTACAATAAGTCCCTAGGCCGCCGCTGGAAAATCCTGATATGGCGACTTCCGCCTCGTGACTATATTCGGTTTCTTATCAGACATGTCGGCTGGCGATTTATTTTTTACTGGTGGCGCCCTTATCTTTCAATTTTTTTCAACAGCAAACCGTGGTTGCGGTCGTAGGTGCAGGTGATGAAAAGGGTTGTGATGATACAGCGAGTGGCCTGTGACTACAGGCAGCCTTTTTTTGAGGCCGTCCGCCAGCGATTATATTCAGCAGGCGTACTTTTTGAGGTCGCTGCCGGCCAACCCTGGCCGCACGAGGGGCTGGTCGATATTCTCGATAATCTTGACTTTGGTATTCGTACGCGAAATCGCCGGTTGTGCTGCAATGCCTATTGGGAGACCGGCGCGCTGAAGGCTGCGCGAGGCGCGGACCTGGTGATTATGGAACAGGCCAATTCGGCATTGCACTTGTATCCGCTACTTTTGAACTGGGTGAACCGAAAAGGAAAAATCGCTTTTTACGGTCATGGAGCACACCTGAACAGCGAAAAGCCTGAACCGCTGAAAGACGCCTGGCGCGCGTTCTGGTTGAACCGGGTGAATTGGTGGTTTGCCTATACAGACTTGACCCGTTCCATTGTTGAAAAGCACGACTTTCCCCATGACCGGATCACAACGGTGAATAATGCAGTGGATACCGAAAAACTCCGCCGGGAGGTGGGGCGGGTGTCGCCAGATGCGCGCAAGGCTGTTTGTAGGGATCTGTTTGGCGCCGCACCTGAGGAACTACATATCGGTCTTTTCTGCGGTCGCTTTACGCCCAGCAAGAAGATACCGTTTCTGCTGGAGGCCGCAGATCAAATCAGGAAGCAGGATGCCCGCTTTGCCCTGATGCTGATTGGCGACGGAGCTGATGCGGACCTGGTAGACGCTTTTTGTAAAGAGCATTCATGGTGTCGCTGGTTGTCTGCCCTGCGCGGTGCGGCAAGGGCTCCTTACCTGGCGGTGGGTGATATGTGGCTGAATCCGGGCATGACCGGGCTTGGGATTTTGGATGCGTTTGCTGCCGGTATGCCTTTCTTTACGACCAACAACCGCATACACTCTCCCGAAATCGCATATTTACAGCCTGGAAAAAATGGCATGATCTCAGCCTTCACCGTTTCGGCTTATGTTGCTACTATTCTTGAATGTTTAGCGGACAACGATAAACTGAAACACATGCGGGAGAGGGCGAAGGAATGTGGTCACCGATACACAATAGCGTCTATGGCAGAGCGTTTTTCGGTGGGTATTTTAGAGGCTTTACAAAGATGAGTCATAAAAATCAGTCAGTTAAAGAAAAAATAAAATATGCACTGATGCGGGGTGCCTGTTCGCTGGCAGGGCATCTGTGGCCGGTGGGTCATGTGCGATGTCCATCCGGTGAGTGGCGGGGTTTCTATCATGTCCACATTCGCAAGACTGGCGGTACCTCGATTAACAAGATGTTTCTATTGCTCCATGATCAGGATGGCGATGCACTGTATACCCGTCTTTCCAGATCTCTGCTGCATCGAATGTGCATTGATGGTCGTGTGTACGTGGGTTGGAATCCTGTTCTCATTAACAGCGGGAATTATTTCTATGCCTTCTCGCATTTACCTTTTCATAATATCTCGATTCCTGATGATATTTTCACTTTCACCTGTTTTCGTGATCCCGTCAAGCGGGTCCTGTCGCATTATAATATGCTTATGCAATACCGTGAAAACGGCGTTCGGCATCCTTGTATGAAAATGGAGGGCCTGTGGCTGGGAGCATCTTTTACGGATTTTTTTGAGCGCATACCGCGCGAACACTTGCTTATGCAGCTCTATATGTTTTCATCTTCCTTCGATCAGGGAGAAGCCCTGTTGAATGTTCGCAGCCTTTCGCATGTCATGTTTACAGAGCAGTTTGACGAAGGAATTCAGCAGTTGAATACGCTGACTGGTCTTGGGCTGCAACCCGTTCACACGCGTAAAACCACCTATCGGGCCAATATTGGTGAAGAAGATTTATCCAGACTGAGAGAAAGGCTGGCGCCGGAGTATTCTTTTCTTGAGGCCGTGCGAGCTTTGTTGCCGATGCACCGCGCTGACAGGGATAAAGCCTTATGAAAGTGGTGCAGGTTCACAACTATTACCAAAACCGCGGTGGGGGTGAAGATTATGTTGTGGACGAGGAACGGCGGCTCCTCGAGCAGAACGGTTATGAGGTTATTCCTTTTTATAAAACCAATGATGAAATCCGTCAGCAGCAGGAAAGCTGGAGCGGATCCGGCAAGCTGACGGGAAAGTTTATGCGCTTTTTTCACATGGCCAATGTCGCCTGTAAAACGGTCTGGAACCGCCGTATATACCACGAATTCCTCGAACTCCTCAAGGAACAGAAGCCAGACGTGGTTCATTGCCACAATACCTTTCCGATAATTTCCCCCGCCCTCTATTGGGCGTGTGCCAAAATGCGTGTGCCCGTCGTTCAGACCGTCCACAACTATCGTCTGATGTGCCTGAATGCCTTTCTGTACAGGCTTCCCTCTGAGAAGCCGTCCGGCAGTGAGGGCTTTGTCTGTGAAGACTGTCTGATGAAAAAATTCAAATGGCCCGGCGTGGTACATGCCTGCTATCGCGACAGCCGGTTAACCTCACTGGTACTGGCTGTTATGCTCTTGGTGCATCGGTGGATCGGAACCTGGAGATGCAAGGTTTCCCTTTACATAGCCCTAACGGGCTTTCAGCGGCAGAAGATGATACAGGGTGGATTTCCTGAGCACAAAATTGCCGTCAAACCTAATTTTGTGGCACCCCCAGAGGTTGAACATGCATGCCCAGCTTCAGAGGACTTGCGGAATGTACCGATGAGTGATCCGTTCGCATTGTTCGCAGGAAAGCTGGTGCACGAGAAAGGTGCCTTGTTTCTTATGGAGGCATGGATTGCTTTTAAGCGGGGCTTGAAGAACGGCTCCGCCGAATCGCCATTCCGCCTGATTATTGCGGGCGATGGGCCCTGTCTGTCTATGATGAAAGAAGTGCTAGAAAAAAGCGGCGTTAAGGAGAGTGTTGTTTTCTGTGGCAGAATCTCACAGCCTGATGTTTTTTTCCTGATGGAAAAAGCCTCTTTTCTTATTTTCCCTTCGCTCTGGTATGAAGGGATGCCGATGACCATCGTACAGTCCTTTGCCTGTGGAACACCTGTGTTGGCCTCTAATACGGGTGCCATGTGCTCAATGATTGAAAACGGACAGACCGGTTTTCTTTTTGAAGAGAGCCGGTCAGCCGGGCTGGCTGACAGGATCGAATGGATGTTTTCCCACGCGAAGGAATGCGAGCAGATGGGAAGGAATGCCTGTGAGGTGTACGAAAAAGAATATACCCCGGAACAGAACTTCAACATGATGGAGCAAATGTATACCATGGCGTCACAGATGAGTGATTAGTTTATATGGATGAATACCCCTATGCAGGATGTAACTAAATCAAAAATGAGGTTTATGCTTCGCGTTATGCTTTGTCAGGATTACTGGCCCTCAAGGGATGTGAGGGCGCCAAGAGAGTGGATCGGCTCACAGTATGGCGGGTTTTCATCATGCCGGAGCTGCTGTCACCAGCATCCTTTGTCAGCTACGACAAGCGACAGTGTGCATTGGCTCCGGAACAAGGGTTGCCGCTTTTGCCGCATCTGCTGTGTTACAAGAGCTTTGGCATAGTTACTATAGCCAAAGCCCTCAAGTCTTGCAGCTACAGCAAACT
>CAYXEW010000006.1:0-51168 GCA_964464115.1 uncultured Verrucomicrobiota bacterium | reverse complement strand
GAACAATGTGAAATTAATTGAGCAAACCAATGTCAATACCAGCTAAACTGTTACGAATAATTGAAAAAGGAAAAAGGGGTCAGCCTGTGATGTGTGCAGTTTTCTGTTCGCTCAGTACTGTACGGATGTGCGCACTGACATGTTCACCCAAACTGGTCGCGGTGGAACGCGACCCTCCAGAATTTGTAGGGCTGGAATGGTCGTAGGCCTTCCCGCCGTTTCGGGGGGAACTTCAGATTAACAAAACGCCAGGCCTGCGCAGGCCTGGCGTCAAAACTTCATCACTCCTGTCTCAGCATTAGGAACAGCCCATTGAATTGCCGCAGTTATAACAGCGGTAACAGGCCCCGTTTCGCACGGTGATAGACCCGCAAACGTCACAGGCTGGGGCATCTTCCATAAAATGCTGGAACTGTGAATCAATACGAGGCCTTCCGCCGCCAGATGGCATGGCCGGCTCCTGCTCCTTGGAGGGAGCAATGGCGGGCGCTTCAGCGGCGGGTACCGGAGCTGCCGTTTCACTGCCGAGCATAACTATCGGATTCAAATTGCCCTTGGCATCGATAAAGGTCTGACCGAGCCAGCGAAAAATATAGTCCATTAGCGACTTCGCGATAGGAATGTCTGGATTCTTTGTAAAGCCGCTGGGCTCAAACCGCGAATGGGCAAACTTTTCGACCAGTGTTTTCACCGGGACACGATATTGGAGACACAGTGAGATCGCCGTCCCAAAACAGTCCATAAGGCCGCCAATCGTACTGCCTTCCTTGGCCATTGTTATAAACAGTTCGCCGGGAGTGCCGTCTTCATACAGCCCCACGGTTAAATAGCCCTCATGACCCGCAATATCGAACTTATGCGTCAGGGACTGACGCGTCGTGGGCATCCGCTTACGTAAAGGTTTAGGTTTACCGTTTCCGCCGCTGAGTTCAGCGCCGGATGGCTTTTCCTCTTTCATTTCCGTTTTGCCGGTGGTCACGGGCTGGCTCCGCTTACATCCGTCCCGATAAATGGCAACGGCTTTCAACCCCAGCTTCCACGCTTCAATATACGTCTGCATGATTTCGTCAACCGTCGCCTCATTGGGCATGTTGACGGTCTTGCTGATGGCGCCCGAAAGGAATGGCTGCACCGCTGACATCATGCGAATGTGACCTAGGTAATGAATGGAACGCTTTCCTTTTCTGGGTTTAAAGGCACAGTCAAAAATGTGCACATGTTCGTCTTTCAAACCCGGGGCACCTTCAATCGTGTCATTCTCATCAATATACTTGATGACGGCATCAACGGCTTCCTGATCATAGCCCAGCTCAGCGAGCGCCATGGGAACAGTGCGGTTGACGATTTTGAGCATGCCGCCACCGGCCAGTAGCTTATATTTCACTAGGGCAATATCCGGCTCGACGCCGGTGGTATCACAATCCATCATAAAACCAATCGTGCCGGTCGGTGCCAGGACCGTCACCTGCGAATTTCGGTAACCGTTCTTTTTACCAACCTGAACGGCATTCTTTGCGCACTCTCGGGCGGCGTCGAGCAGATAACCGGGACAGCCCGCGTCGATTTCCTCAACGGCATCGGCGTGCATGCGTACGACATCGAGCATGGGGGCGCGGTTCTCTTTAAATCCTTCAAATACCCCTTTGCACTCAGCCAGACGGGCCGACTGCGTGTAGGCCTCCAGATGCATGACCGCCGTGATGGCGGCAGCGAGGGAGCGACCCTCTTCGCTATCATAAGAGAGTCCTTTAGACATCACGAGTGAACCCAGGTTGGCAAACCCGAGGCCGAGTGGACGGAATAGATGGCTGTTGTGGGCGATGCGGGCGGTAGGATAACTCGAACGGTCCACAATAATTTCCTGTGCCGTTATAAAAATATCCACAGCCGAACGAAAGCGCTCGACATCAAACGAACCGTCCGCCTTTCTGAACTTCATCAAATTCAAGGACGCCAGATTACAGGCACTGTCATCAATAAACATATATTCACTGCAAGGATTGCTGGAATTGATCGGGCCCGTATTCTTGCTGGTATGCCAGCGCTGCACCGTGTCCTCGTACTGCACTCCTGGATCACCGCAGACCCAGGTGCCTTCAGCAATCCACTTCATGAGATCCCGGGCTTTGTATTTGGGACCGTCTTTAGACGGTTCTGTCACCCAGTGGGTCTGCCAATCCTTATCTTCAATTACGGCATTCATGAAGGCGTCTGTGACGCGCACACTGAGGTTCTCGTTCTGGAAGCAGATTGAACCGTAGGCGTCACCGTTAAAATCGCCAGAATAACCCTCAGTAATGAGCGCCCAGGCTTTTTTCTCTTCAATGGTCTTTGCCTCAATAAACTCTTTAATATCGGGGTGCCAGTCTTTCAGGGTATTCATTTTTGCAGCCCGGCGGGTCTTGCCCCCGGATTTAACAACACCGGCAATCGCATCATATACCTTGAGGAAAGAGAGGGGGCCGCTGGGGGTTCCGCCGCCGCTCAACACTTCTCTGGAACTGCGCAGACTGGACAAGTCTGTCCCCGTTCCACTGCCAAATTTAAAAAGCATGGCTTCACTGTGGGCGAGCGACATAATACCTTCCATACTGTCATCGACCGACTGAATAAAGCACGCCGAGCACTGTGGATATTCATACTGGGACGTCGCCCGAGCGGTTTCTCCCGTCAGCGGGTTGAAGTAATAATTGCCGGCACAACTGTTTTTTCCTGTGCCGTATTGCTGGTAGAGGCCGCAATTGAACCAAACCGGCGAATTAAAGGCCCCGTACTGGTTGACGCACAGATAGGCCAGCTCCTGATAAAAGAGTTCGGCGTCCTCATCTGACGCAAAGTAACCATCCTTGGCCCCCCAGTCGGCAATCGTGCGGGATACTCGATGGACGAGCTGTTTCACCGAATATTCGCGCTCATCTGAGCCTATCGCACCATAAAAATATTTAGAGGAAACGATATTGGCCGCCAGCATGGACCAGTTCTTCGGCACTTCGACATTGTTCTGTACGAACAGGACTTCGCCTTTGTCATCTGTGATAGCCGTTTTGCGGCGCTCCCATTGAAGTTCATCAAAGGGGTGTACATTTGTCTTACTGAAAACTCTCTTTATTTTCAAGGGGCGGGATGAGGCGGTGTTTTTCTGTTTTCCGGAGGCGTTTGATTGGCTGCGTATATTTCGGGAATCAGAGCGGTTTTTACTGCTTTTTTTTGCGCGTACAGATACGTTTTCGCTGGCATCATACATCGTTACTCTCTCCTTTTATAACTCGATGAATTAGAATAAATTATGTTCTTTTCAAGCATGTTAAACACAACATGTAGTATTATTAGCACGATGTTTGATACTATATACTGTATTTTTTGAGTCAAGGATGGTTTTTTCAATCTTCATTTGAAAACGATCTAACACATTGTAAACAAACAACTTGAGAGGGTCTTTTTTTTGGGTCTTTTTTTTATTTAAAAAAATGTCATACAAACTCATTGCGACGTTGGTCATGTAACCTGTTACCGTAAAATTGGTTACGTCTTTTCTTTTGATTTCATTGCTGAAATCAGCTCGCTGAGAAGGCTCTCAAGCGTGAATGGCTTTTGAATAAATCCATCAATTTTCAGGCCATGCAGACCGGCTGTAGACATTTCCCTGTTGTAGCCGGACATCATCACTACCGGGATATCACAGCTTTTTTTTCTAATTTCCCTGAGGGTTTCGGTACCGTCCATGACGGGCATTATCAAATCCAGCAGGATGACGGATATGGCGTCGCCGCTTGCGGCCAGCACCTCGAGAGCCTGCCGACCATTGGCGGCGGTTGCGACCTGCAACCCTACCTGACGCAGGTTTTTCTCTGTTATATTCAGTACAGAACGTTCATCATCTACTAACAGCACGGTGCGCCCGGGCGGCACCTCTACAGGCTGGGCTGTGGTCGCGACAGGGGCTTGAACCGGAAAATATAGCTGAAAAGAGCTTCCGCCACCCTTTGGCTGCTCAATTTGCAGCGCTCCATTGTGGCTGCGCACAATGCCCTGGACTGCTGCGAGCCCGAGGCCGCGGCCTAGAAATTTGGTAGAATAGAACGGGTCGAAAATGGCCAACAGGTTCTGTTCTTCAATGCCACTTCCGCTATCTTTTATTTGAAGCTGAATACAGCGATCACCGTTGAATGAACCTATCAGGGCATCGCCGGATTCCGGCACACAATTGGCGGTTTGAACGGTGATGGTACCCTTCTCACCTTTCAGGGCGTCTGAGGCATTGCTTACCAGGTTGATGAAAGCCTGCTGTATCAGCACGCGATCGGCGTAGATAACGTGCTCTTCGGCACCTAGGTCATACACCAGTTCTGCCCTGTGTGAAATGGTGGTTTGCAGCATTCCTTTGACGTCTTCCAACACCGTGTGAACATCCAACTGATCCATGGTCGTCGGGCTCTTTCCCGAATAAGTCAACATCTGTTTGCACAGTCCGGCGGCGCGGTCAGACGCATCCTGTATATCGGTCAGCATCTGGCTGACAGCGGTGCCGGCGTCATCCAGTTCAGCCTGAATTAAATCGGCATTACCGCGTATGACCTGCAATATATTGTTGAAGTCATGGGCTATACCTGCAGCCATTCCCCCCAGGCTTTCCACTTTCTGCGCCTGCTGAATGCGGGCCTCCAGCCGCAGTCTCTTTTCTTCACTTTGCTTGAGGTCGGTAATGTCGTGTGCTACATATGTCCGGCCTTTTATATCCCCATGCTCTCCATAGAAGGGTGCTGATGTCACGCGAAAATCTTTTTGTAGCGAGGGCAGGTGTATATGTTTTCGCTGATAACCTAAACGCTCTTCCATTACGGGGTTTTCGATTTGTTTGAGATCTTCTGCGTTTTCCTCAAACGTAAAAAACGATTGCCCGATACAGGCTTGAAGCGGCAAGCCCATATGGTCTGCGGCCGCCTGGTTGATGCGGAGAACCCGGTAATGGGAGTCGAGAATGACGATGGGGTCATACACGGTGTCAAACGTTCGCTCCCACTCCTGTTTTGAGCGTATTATTTTTTCTTCGGCCTCTTTTCGCTGCGTGATATCGGCCATAAACCCTTCACACACGAGGCGATCTGCATCCCGCACCACACAGCCTCGGTCCCACACCCAGCGAATAGTATCCGGCTGAATATGAATACGATATATCAACTGATAATCCGTTTCTTTTTCAGCAGCATCCAACAGCCCCCATTTAACTGCGGGGAGATCCTCGGGGCAGATCAATTCATCAAACACCATTTCTGTATTGTCTTTTAAGGCTTTATAGGGCGCCCCCAGTAAATTCCGGCACCCTTCACTGATGTATTTCATAATCCTGGGAAAGGTGGCGGAACTGTGATAAGCCATCCCCGGCAGATTGCTCATCAGGGTTGAGACCATCCGGCGACTCTGAGCCAGTTCCTTCTCAACCTTGAACCGCATGATGAACTGTTCGAGATACGATAGCGCTTCAACGAGAAACTGTTGTTCCCCGTCGGACCACTTTGTATGTTCCCCGCACTGACGGCAAACCAGCGTTGCTTCAAGATGGTGGCCGGGCTTCAACGGCAGCAGCAGCACATGCTGGTTGGGGGCGTCCAGCAGCACCGGCTTTAAAATGGCTGGCAGTTGCTGTTCCCGCATCACACGCGACTCATGCGCGCTCATCTGGCGGTATAAAACTTCCGCAGCCTCCAGAGGAAGCCGCGCGGGCAACACTGAACAACTGTCGGTATCGCAGGCTTCGCTTATGCGCCTTGCGACGACGCCCACTCCGCACAGTTGCTGATTCTCATCGCGCTCAAAGAGATAAAACGCCGTACTGCCCGTACCGATAACAGACGACACCGCATCCAGAAACTCCTCGTAAGGAATCGCCTCGCGGGAGGGCAACAGGAGGTCGGCCACCCTTCTGAGCGAGGTCAGAAAACAATTGTTAAACTGCTCTCCGTCGACTGTATCTGAGGAGCGCCAGGTCATCCTCCGTCACCTTTGCTCTGTAACGCATTGCGTTGCATTTTATTGCCGCCTTCCGAGCCTTTATTTTATACTTTTCCTCCTCGTTGACCAATTTTATATACTTCAATATTTCCTAGTATTTTTTGGGCCGCATCACGGAAGGCCGTTTAGCCCCTAAGTCTTCGTTTGAGTGAATGAGTCGATAATACAGCATGGCGTATAGCCAATTCCAAGCGTTGTAAGTGTTCAGAGTTCAGGAAAGAGATCCTACCTGAATTCTGAACGATCGCACCACAGAAAATGCTGAACACGCAAAATGCCATTTCACACGGAAACTAATTTCAACTATTTTGGCTAGAAATTAAAAAATGGCTGATGTTTTTTTTTAAGCACATAGTATTTCATGTAATGTCATTATCGCGTGGACTGTTGCCGTTTCTTCTATCCACATCCTTATTGATCTGTGTGGGCTTCCGGTACTATAGTGGATCGTTATGAAAACGGTATCAGCAACACATATGAGAGAGCTGGATCGGATCACGATTGAAGAATGCGGTGTACCCGGTTATGAACTCATGACCCGCGCCGGGCGCGGACTGGCTGCATGCTTAAAGAAAAAGATGCTCGTATGGCAGATACCCACCCCCCGCATCCTGTTCATCGCCGGAAGGGGCAATAATGGCGGGGATGCCTGTGTGGCCGCCAGGATCCTTCATGGGGAAAACTTTCGTGTCAGCGTTCACCTGCTGGGCGATCCCGGGACCTTGCAGGGTGATGCGCGAACGGCATACGATGATATGACAGAGGCCGGAGTACCCTGCCAGATTTCCACCGAAAGGTACAGCCCCGAATCGATGGACGCCCACACAATTCTGGTAGATGGTATTCTGGGCACCGGTTTTTCAGGAGAGCCACGCGGACTTGCACGCGAGGCTATAGGCGTAATTAATCAACACTGCGGAACGGCAAGAGTCGTCGCGATTGATCTTCCCTCGGGATTAAATCCTGATACCGGCGTATCGTCAAAACACACGGTCCGCAGCGATATCTCGATTACGATGGGATTGCCCAAAAAAGGGATGATCGTCCCGTCGGCGACTGAATTTGTCGGGGAAATTGTCACCATTGATATCGGCCTGCCGACAGAGGGGATAACAGGACAAAATGAGGGGTGCATAGAGTGGCTTTCTCCATCTGACATTGTGCTGCCTACGCGGGGGCGGTCGACCCATAAAGGGGACTACGGTCATATGCTTTTTATCGGGGGCACTACCGGTTTTTCGGGCGCGGCGATAATGGCCGGCAGAGCTGCTCTGCGCACGGGAGCGGGGCTTGTTTCAGCCATTGTACCTGATAGCGTAGCGCAGTATGTTGCGGCCAGCACGCCGGAGATGATGGTGCACCCGGGCGCCTCCACTGAGCAGGGCTCTCTCTCCCGACGCGCCTTATCACTTCTCGATACGGGGTTGAAAAACTGCAATGCTGTCCTAGCGGGCCCCGGCATGACGACCTGCGCCGACACCGAACACATCGTGCACCATCTTCTGTCTCTCGACAACACACCCGTCACTCTGGATGCGGACGCCCTGAATGTGCTGGCCGGGCAGTTGAAAGCGATGAGGCGAGCCACAAACACCGTTATATTGACACCGCATCCGGGTGAAATGGCGCGCCTGCTGGACACCTCCATACAAGCGGTTCAAGCCGATCGACTCGGAGCCGTGAAAGAGGCTGTAGAGCAGAGTGGCGCCTATATTGTACTCAAGGGAGCCGGGAGTGTTATCGGGGGGCCCGACATGTCCCTATTCGTCAACACGACCGGTAACCCCGGAATGGCTACTGGTGGATCGGGGGATGTCCTGGCCGGCATGATAGCTGGTATGGTTGCACAGGGATTTACGGCCGAAGAATCTCTTGCCTTCGGCGTGTACATGCATGGGGTCTGCGGCGACCGGGCGGCGGGCAGGTATACACAGCCGGGTATGACGGCTATGGACCTCATAGGCGAACTTCCCGGCGCCATGAAAGCATTTGGTATAAAATAATTTTTGAACGGAGGGGTGCTTGACGTTGCCCTTATAGTTATTGTTATGACTCGATTACTAAACCAGTTTTTCACCATCAGTCGCATCACTTTTCTGGAGGTGATCCGGCAACCGATCACCGTTATCTTATTACTGATTGCGCTGGGGGCGGCGGCATTTTTGCCTTTGGTTATTTCACAGACGCTGGGCGAAACACAGATTATGGTGATTGACAGCATTCTCGCCCTTCAGTTCATCACCGGCCTCTTACTCGCGGGATTTGCGGCCGGCGCAACGGTGTCGCGCGAAATACACCGCGGCACGGCCGCATCCATCTTGAGCAAACCCGTTCCCGGTACCGTTTTTTTTATGGCTAAATATGCCGGCATTGCCAGCGTACTGGCACTCTTTTCCTTTTGCATGGCAGTCGCATGTATCATCAGCGCACGAACCTGTCATGAAGCCTTCCGCACTGACTGGGTCAGCGCATCGGGCATGTTGCTGACACTTTGTGTCTGCCTGCTGGCAGCCGGCACCATCAACTATGCGAGGCGCAAGCCGTTCAGCTCCAGCGCCTTTTTGATTCTGGCGGCGGGCCTGTCCATACTGTTCATAGTGCTCGGTTTTTTCGACCGCTCCCTGCAATGGCAGTCCGCCTTTGGATCGGGGTACCGTTACGACATTCCCGCCCTGTCGGCACTGATCCTGATGGCGACCCTCATCACAGCGGCCCTCTCTGTCATGCTGGCCGTCAAGCTGGACCTCACGGCGGCGGTCACCGTCACCTGCATCATTTTTCTTGCCGGGCTGGTGTCAGACTATTTTATTGGCCCCCTCGCAGATCACAACCCAGCGGCCCGGGTGGGCTACGTGCTCATTCCCAATATGCAGCATTTCTGGGTGACGGATGCATTGCGCCAGGGCCTGAAAGTCCCTGGCGCGTACCTGTTGTCTGCCGCGCTCTACAGCCTGTCCTACAGCACTGCCATTCTGTCCTTTGGAGCCTTGGTTTTTAAGCATGCTGAGTTAAAATAAATGTCCACTATGAAAAAAGAAGAAATACCGATGGTAGTAACGGCGGAAAACCTCACAAAGGTTTTTAAAGATTTCTGGATGCGGCCCAAAGTGTTGGCCGTTGACAACCTCGATCTGGGTATCCGGCGCGGCGAAGTGTTTGGTCTGCTCGGGCCCAACGGTTCAGGAAAGAGCACGACCATCAAAATTCTGCTGGGACTGTTGCATCCGACAAGAGGGGCGGTATCTGTTCTGGGCCATACACCACGGCACGTAAACATCAAGGAACGCATCGGTTACCTGCCGGAAGAATCCTATCTGTACCCTTATTTAACATCTGAAGAGACCCTTCATTTCTATGGACGGCTGTTTAACCTGTCCGGACCGGAACGCACAAAACGCGTAAGCGAACTGCTTTCCATGATTGGCCTTGAACACACACGTCACCGGGTCGTGGGTGAGTTTTCCAAGGGCATGGCGCGGCGTATCGGGCTGGCACAGGCCCTGATTAATGATCCGGATGTGGTCATTCTTGATGAACCCACTTCCGGACTGGACCCCATTGGCTGCCGCCAGGTTAAAGACCTCATTCTGGCTCTGGCCCGGCGGGGTAAAACCATCATTCTGTCCTCACACTTGCTGGCCGATGTAGAAGATGTATGCTCACGCATCGCCATTCTTTATAATGGCAGAATCCAGGCGACCGGCTCCATACACGAGTTACTCGAAGAGCGGGACCAAGTCCGCTTCAGCGTAAATGAACTATCTCCCGAAGAAATTAAAGACGTCCTCCGCAGGCTGCGCGAGATCCTCCAACGTGATGTCTCTGTCGACCATCCGAGAAAGAATCTGGAACAGTATTTTATTGAAGTTATAGAGCGCGCACAGCTGAGCTCCCGTGAAGATTCCGGTTCGAGATCTCAGCAGGCCCTGGCCCCATTTTTATCAACCCGAAACGAAGCGAAGCTGTAGGAGATGCCCGTGACCCGTATTCTTGCGATAGCCAGAATATCTTTACAGGAGGCGATGCGTTCAAAGGTTGTACTGGTTCTGCTGCTACTGCTCATGGCGGCCGTCATCGGCCTGCCTCTGACGATCAAGGGAGATGGGACCATACAGGGGCAGGTACAACTCATGCTCAGCTATTCCCTGACGGCCGTCCGCATCATCCTCGCACTGGCAACGCTCTGGGCGGGATGCGCAGCCGTTTCCGGAGAAATTGAAAAGAAGACTATTTTTTTAACGGCCACTAAACCCGTACATCCCGTCGAACAATGGCTTGGAAAATGGCTGGGTCTCGCCACACTCAATGTCCTGCTGTTCACGGGGGCCGCCGCGGCGGTATACCTCCTGCTGATGCACAGTACCGGCGAAATCAAGCTGACGCAGGAAGAGCAGGTCGTGTTGCGCGGTGAAGCGCTCACGGCGAGAAAGGCGTATGCGCCGATACCCCCGGTCGATAGCAGACAGGTGGAGGAGGTGGTACAGCGCCAGGCGCAACAGGCCGGCGTGAAGGCTGCTGATATGCAACAATTTCGCGAGTACATAGAGCGGGAAATTACGCAGGCGGCATACCGCGTTCAGCCCGGAAAAAAAACCTGGTGGATTTACCAGCTTAAGGGACATGGCTATGGAGGTGAGGCTTATTTAAGCTACAGGTTTACCACCTCGGAACTGGGCAGCCCGTCGGTCAGTGGAACCTGGCAGGTGCTGGACGGGCGTGAACACCTCATTTACGAAAAAAAAGTGGTACACACACCCAACAAAGAGCAGTCCATACGGATCCCTTTTCCAGAGCTGGTTTTACCACAAGACCTGAAGGTGGTATACATCAGCCATGAAGAGGACATGACCCTCTTCTTTTCGGACAACCACGGTGTACACATATTGGTTCACCACGCCTCATTTTTGAACAATTATGTCCGGGGCGGCCTGATGCAGCTCGGCACCCTGTTGTTTATTGCCGGCATGGCTGTGAGCATGGGAACACTTTTTCATTTGCCGGTCGCAGCGCTCTCAGCAGGCTTTCTCCTGTTGATGACCACGTTGAGAGGTTATATTCTGGATACCGCAGAGAACTTTTCATTCACGGTCATGCGCGAGGGGCAGACCGTATTGGCACCGCCATTCACCATGATCATGGCCCTCACCTTCAAAGGCTCTGCAGCCCTGCTCCGGCCCCTGTCCCCTACGGACCCCGTATCGCTGCTGTCAACCGGACAACTCATTGAGGGAGCCCTCGTCACACAGGCCATCCTAGTGCGCGTGATCGTATACAACCTTCTGCTGCTGTTGCTAAGCGCCTGGATACTGCGGCGCAGGGAGCTGGCCCGGTGATGAAAAAAGACGTCCGTCAAATGTTCGCAAGCAGTGTGCTCCCGGTATGTATAATCCTCGCCGGCCTCATGATTGCAGGCATGTGTCAACACCGGCTATTGCAGCAGCGCACAGCCTATCACCTGAATCAGGTGGCGCCGCATGAAAACAGCCCGCCGCTGGTTTCATTTGTAACAGTGGCCATGGGCGGTTTTCGCGGCCTTGTGGTAGATTTTCTCTGGTTGCGGGCGGGCGAGTTGCAGCGACTGGGCCGCTATTTTGAACTGGTGCAACTCGCAGACTGGATCACCAAGCTGGAACCCCGATCCGCCGCCGTTTGGAATTTTCATGCCTGGAATCTGGCCTATAATGTCAGCGTAATGATGTCGACACCCGAGGACAGCTGGAGATGGGTGCGGCACGGCATCGAACTGCTCCGCGATGAAGGGCTGCGCTATAACAAAGGGGCTCCAAAAATCTACCATGAACTGGCTTGGCTCTTTCAACACAAGCTGGGTTCCGATGTCGACCGCCATCATTACTACTACAAACAACAGTGGATCAAACTGATGGGGCGCCATTTTCCGAACGGTCAGCTACCAAACCACATGGGTGCCAACAGTGCGATCGCGGAAGAGCTACACATGAATCCGAAAAAAGTAGCGGACTTTAATTCCCGTTATGGCCCCTTTGACTGGCGCCTGCCCCTGGCCCACTCCGCCTACTGGGCCGCGGAAGGGCTGCCCTACGCCTCCGGGTTTGACGAAAAGAGCTTACAGCGTATGATTCATTTTGCCATTGGCAAATCCTTTCAGGAGGGAACTCTCTGGGTCGACCCGCAAACGGAAGACTACATCACCCTCCCTCGGCTGGAAATGTTTGAACGCTTCAAAAACTCACTGGAAAGTCGAAACCGCAACGCCCCCGCAGGATCTTTTGATGAGGCCTTCCGTTATTTTCTCGAAGAGGCTTTTCTCTTCTTTAAGCTATATGGGGAAGATGAAAAAGCCGCCGGGGTGCTCGATGAGTTGCGCCAACGTTTTCCGGAAGAAGTGATCTATCAACATGCGGAAGACGGTACAATGGAATATCTACTGGGTCGGGAAAAACAAAACCCAGAGCGACACCGAATTGCCGCGATAGTCGACGCCCGCCTGAAGAAAGCCTTTCTGCTTTCCGGGCGAGGCGCGCAGGAATCAGCGGAGGGGGCGCTTCGGGAGGCCAAGTCGTACTGGGACGTCTATATGCGGCCGCTTACAAATGACCCTCTATACCGGAACCGCGTTGGGCTGGCACCCTTTCGGCACTATGCAAAATACGCCTTCAACACTATATTGGAGCAAGTAAAAGATCCGGATGAAAAACACAACGTCCGGCAGTTCTACGAAACAATCCCATCGTATACGGGCGCGATGAAACCTGATTTTCCAGAATAAACCCGCCATCCTCGAACGCCTTCTGCATCACCGCCAAACCGACACCATCACCGGCAGCAGCTACCGGATGGGGAAGAAAATTCCGGACTAAAAAATCCAAATAAAACAGCCGGGAATTTCAAACCGGCTGTTTTACACCACTTTCAAACCGGCGCTGACAATGCGTGCGTAGTGCGAAAAATGAAAACGCTGTTCCTTGGTTGTTTGCCCGGTTTTAGCTTGTGTTATAGGAGCCTATTCCATACTTTTCAAAGTAATGAATGACCGGAAAACACCACCCCGTTGTTGGTACGCCTTATGCCAAGCAGCTTGAAAGACAATCGCCCGAAACGCGGATCGGTCGGCGAGTTTCTTCGTGCTCAAATCGTGCCCGAGACGAAGCTCTCGTTTGTTTCGGCCTACTTTACTGTCAGTGCCTACGATGCGCTGAAATCCGAACTGGAATCTGCAGCGAGCCTCCGCTTTCTCTTTGGGGAACCGTCCTTCATTTCGGAAATCGATTCCGGCAAGCACGCAAAAAAGAACTTCCGCCTTACTGAGGATGGACTCGAACTCGTCACCTGGCTCGTCATCATGGGGACTAAGCCATGAGCAATACAGAACCCACTTCATTAGCGATTGCACCAGAATCAATTGGCTCGCGCATCTTTCTCATCCGGGATACGCAAGTCATGCTCGATCGCGATTTGGCCGAATTCTACGAGGTCAAACCCATCCGTCTCCGCGAACAGATAAAACGCAACGCGGAGCGTTTCCCGTTCGACTTCATGTTTCAACTCACTGATGCCGAGGTAGATATCATGGTATCGCAATCTGCGATACCTTCCCGCCAGCATCTTGGTATTCCTCTTAAAGATCTCGGCAAACAATGCTTTGCCTTTTCAAGGATGGATGACTTTGCAGAAGAACTCGTATTGAAAATCAAGGACAACACATAAACCATGCCTGACCATCGCTCCAGAATCGCATCTAGCCTCCAAGCCTTTGCCGCCGCCCCCGTGCGGCAGGCCGCCCTCGACCTGCTCGACACCCTTGGCTACCTCAGCGACAAGACCGTCGCCCTCGAAGGCTCGAAGCCCAAGGCCTTCCTCGAATTCATTGCGGAGAACAATCCAAGGATAGCTGCATGAATAAAAAAGACCTCAGTGAACGCGACATCTGCACCAAATTCATCACGCCAAGCATAGTGGCGGCTGGCTGGGATGTAGACACCCAAATCCGCGAGGAAGTCAGTTTTACTGATGGGCGCATCACCGTGCGCGGCAAGCTACATACGCGCGGGGCGCAAAAACGCGCTGACTACATACTCTATTACAAGCCGAATATTCCCATCGCCGTCGTTGAGGCGAAAGACAACAAACATACAGTTGGTGCCGGAATTCAGCAGGCTCTCGGCTATGCCGAAACCTTGGAGATCCCGTTTGTCTTTAGCAGCAATGGCGACGGCTTCTGTTTCCACGATCGCACCGTCACCTCAGGTGCCGTCGAAACCGAACTTGCTCTGGACTCCTTTCCTAGTCCGGAAAAGCTCTGGCAGAAATACAAAGCCCACAAGGGAATCACGGATACCATCGAACCGGTCGTTGCACAGGAATACTTCGCCGATAGCTCAGGCCGATCACCGCGCTACTACCAGCAAATCGCCATTAACCGTACCATTGAAGCCATTGCCAAGGACGAAGGCTGCAACCGCCATCTCCTCGTCATGGCGACAGGCACCGGGAAGACCTACACCGCCTTCCAGATCATCTACCGCCTTTGGCGGAGCGGCCTCAAAAAGCGCATACTCTTCTTGGCTGACCGCACCGCACTGGTCGACCAGACTGTCCGCGGCGACTTCCGCCACTTCAAGGACGCGATGACGGTCATCAAGCGCAAGCAAATCGACACCGCCTACAATATCTACCTCGCGCTTTACCAGGGCCTTTCCGACAGCAAGAACACGGACAATGATGCTTATAGGCAGTTCAGCCCGGACTTCTTTGATCTCGTTATCGTCGACGAGTGCCACCGGGGCAGTGCCCGCGAAGACAGCAAGTGGCGGGAAATCCTCGAATACTTCAATAGCGCCACTCACATTGGACTCACGGCCACCCCCAAGGAAACCAAGGACGTCTCCAGCTCCGAGTATTTTGGCGATCCGCTTTACACCTACTCTCTCAAGCAGGGTATCGATGATGGCTTTCTCGCCCCCTACAAGGTCGTCAAAGTCACCCTCGACATCGATGCCGAGGGGTGGCGCCCGCCGAGGGGGTTCAAGGATAAGGACGGCCAGGCAGTCGAGGACCGCATCTACAACCGTACCGATTTTGACAAATGCCTCGTCGTCGAAGAGCGCCGCGAACGCGTCGCGCAAAAGATCACCGAGTTTCTCAAGGGCAGCGGCCGCTTCTCCAAGACCATTGTCTTCTGTGTCGATATCGAGCACGCCGAAGGCATGCGCAAGGCACTGGCCAACGCCAACGCCGATCTAGTCTCGGCGAACAGCAAATACGTCATGCAGATCACCGGGGACAACGAGGAAGGCAAACGCTATCTTGATGCCTTCATCAGCCCCACCGAGCTTTACCCGGTCATTGCGACCACCTCGAAACTCATGACCACCGGTGTCGATGCCCAGACCTGCAAGCTTATCGTGCTAGACTCCAACATCGGCTCCATGACCGAGTTCAAGCAGATCATAGGACGCGGCACCCGCATCAATGAAGACTTCGGGAAACACTATTTCACGATCATGGATTTCCGGAATGTCACCGCGCACTTCGCCGACAAGGCGTTCGACGGCGATCCCGTCCGCGTGAAGGAGGTCGGCGAGGACGATGACATCTCCGGCACCGACGAGGAAACGGATGACACCCCTATTTCCGACGATCCCACTGGCGATGCTATCCGTTATCCCGAGTCCGAGCCCCCGGACATCACAATCAAGGAGGGCTCCGGCGAATACGGGAAACGCCGCAAAGTCATCGTCAACGGCGTCGAAGTCATTATCATCAAGGAGCGCGTCCAATATATGGGCGCTGACGGCAAGATCATCACCGAAAGCCTCCGCGACTACACCCGCAAGAACGTCCGCACGAGCTACGCCTCGCTGGACGCTTTCCTCGTCTCCTGGCGCGATGCCGACAAGAAACGTGCTATTGTCGACGAACTGGAGGCCCATGGCGTCATCTTCGCCGCGTTGAACGAGGAAATCGGCTCCGCCTTCGACCCCTTCGACCTCATTTGCCACGTCGCCTTCGAACAGAAGCCGCTGACCCGTCGGGAGCGCGCCGAGAATGTGCGCAAACGCAACTACTTCACCCGGTATGGCGACCTCGCCCGCAGCGTTATCGATAGCCTGCTGGACAAATACGCCGACGACGGCCTCCTCGACCTCGAGAATGCCGCCATCATCACCCTTGACCCCATCAAACGCCTCGGTACCGCACCCGAGATCGTCCGCGCCTTCGGTGGCAAGTCTAACTACGACCTGGCCATCAAGGAACTTACAACCCGCCTCTACGAAGTCGCCTGACCTATGAAAAAACAAACAAAATCAGTTATTACCGTTCAGGGGAATGCCATCACCGTAGTCTCAGACAAAAAGGATGATTTCATTTCATTGACAGACATGTTGAAAGCCAAAGATGGCGATTTTTTCATTTCCGACTGGCTGCGCAACCGTAATACCGTCGAATTCCTCGACATTTGGGAGCGTGTCCACAACCCCCGTTTTAATTATGGCGAATCCGCCATAATTAAAAGTCAGGTGGGCCTAAACCGCTACAAACTCAGCGCCAAGGAATGGGTAGCAAAAACCAATGCCATCGGAATTCGGGCAACTGCCGGTCGGTACGGAGGCACCTATGCGCACAAGGATATCGCCTTCGAATTCGGCATGTGGATCAGCCCTGAATTCAAGATTTACCTCATCAAGGAGTTCCAACGGCTCAAACAGGACGAAAGCCAGCGGCTGTCACTAGCATGGAACCTCAACCGGACCCTCTCCAAACTAAACTATCGTATCCACACCGACGCAGTAAAAAACCACCTCATTCCGCCGGAAATTACTCCCGCACAGGCCTCCATCACCTATGCCAACGAAGCGGATTTACTCAACGTCGCCCTCTTCGGGCAAACCGCCAAACAGTGGCATGATGCCAACCCCGACCTCAACGGAAACATGCGCGACTACGCCGGAATCGAACAGCTACTCGTTCTTGCTAACATCGAAGGAATGAACGCCGAGTTTATTCATATGAAACTACCCCAGTCCGAACGGCTGAAACGACTCAACGCAATCGCCATCCGCCAAATGCAAGTCCTCACCGCCGATGCCGCGCGGCTGATCGGGCAACCCAAACAGGAATCGAACTAAGCCATGGCGAACATATCATCCATCATCAAAAACGTCCGCAACATCATGCGCAACGAAGATCAGGGCATCTCAGGCGATGCCCAGCGCCTGGAGCAGCTCGGCTGGATGCTCTTTCTCAAAATCCTCGACGAAAAGGATCAGGAACTTGAATGCATCCGCGACGGCTACAAATCGGTCATTCCCGAAAAGTTTCAGTGGCGCACATGGGCCGTAGACCCCGAAGGCATCACCGGCAACGACCTGCTGCTCTTCATCGACCATCCGTCCGATGGCCTCTTTGCCCAGCTCAAAAAACTGTACGCCCCGCATCACCCGCGCCGCGCCGCCATTGTGCGCGAAGTATTCGACGGCCTCAACAACTACATGAAATCCGGCTATGCCATGCGCAAAGTCATCAACCAGCTCAACGGTTTCGACTTCAACAACTCCGAGGACCGCCACATCTTCGGAACCATCTACGAATCCATCCTCATCGAACTGCGCGACGCTGGCAACAAAGGCGAATACTATACGCCCCGTGCAATCACCCGGCTCATGACCCAGATGACCGATCCAAAGCTCGGACAAAAGGTGCTCGACCCCGCCGCCGGAACCGGCGGCTTCCTCTCCGCCGCCATCGACCACATCCGCGAAAACGAAGTCAAAACCCTGGACGACGAAGCCGTCCTGCAAAAATCCATCTCCGGCTGGGAATATAAACCCGTCGCCTATGTGCTCGGACTCACCAACCTCATCCTCCACGGCCTCGAAGTGCCCGACTGGCACTACTGCGACAGCCTCAAAACCGAATACAACACCATCGGCCCCAAACAGCAGATCGACGTCATCCTTGCCAATCCGCCCTTCGGTGCCGGTATTGCCGACGGTGTCGAAACCAACTTTCCCGCCTCCTTCCGCTGCCGCGAATCCGCCGACCTCTTCGTCATCCTCATGATCCAGCTCCTCAAACCCGGCGGACGCTGCGCCATTGTCCTGCCCGACGGCTGCATCACCGGCGACGGCTACAAGGAACGCATCCGCGAAAAACTGCTCACTGACTGCAACCTCCACACCATCGTCCGCCTGCCGCAATCCACCTTCTTCCCCGCCACCGTCTCCACCAACCTGCTCTTCTTCGAAAAAGGCACTCCCACCAAAGACATCTGGTACTGGGAACACCGCCTACCCGAAGGCCAGAAAAGCTACTCCAAGACCAAAGCCATCCAATTCGACGAATTCGCCCCGCTCATCGAATGGTGGGACAACCGCGAGGAAAACGAAACCGCCTGGAAAGTAAACGTCAAAGACCTCAAACGCGGCTTCGATCTGGACGTGAAGAATCCGCACCGCGAAGAAGAGGAAGCATCCCTTGGCACAGCAGAAATCATTGAAAAACTCCTCGGCTCCTTTAATCGCAGCCGTGAGTTGCTCACCCATCTCAAGAATGGCTTGAAATGAATTTAGACTTGATACGCAATTTCTATCTGGCCTATTTTTTCAAAATCGGACAGATTTTGCAGACACCGTCTGCGAAATTAGCCGATGAAAAATCCCAGACACTGTCTGGAAAATCTGAAAGTCGAAATAACCACTTGCCCGAAAACAGTTTACAGATAGGGTTATGCCACATTTCCTCAGCACCAAAGGTGCGTTTTATGTTAGCCCAGGGCAACGCCCTGGGAAAACCGACAAAAACCAAATTGAGCCCTGAAAGGGCGGCCTAAACCCATGCCACAATCCCTTGCACGCCTTTGTATTCATCTGGTTTTCAGCACGAAAGACCGGAACCCGAGCCTCACGGATACTATTCGCCCCCCCCTTCACGCCTACATGGCCACCGTCCTGAACAATCTGGGGTCCCCCGCCATCTTAATCAACTCGGTCGAAGACCATGCCCACATTCTCTTCGATTTAGGGCGAACACTCTCCGTCGCCAAGGCCGTCGAAGACGTCAAAAAATCATCTTCTAAGTGGATTAAAACGCAGAGCGAGGCCTTCGTGGGGTTCGCGTGGCAGGCAGGTTACGGTGCGTTTGCCGTGAGCGAATCCAATGTCGAGGCCGTTCGGCAATACATCACCAATCAAAAGGAACACCATCGCAAGAAAAGTTTTCAAGAGGAGTACCGGGCATTCCTCACCAAACACAAGGTCATCTATGATGAACGCTACATGTGGGATTAGATCGCCCTTTCAGGGCTTGGTATCGGGACGTTTACGAACCCCAGGGCGTTGCCCTGGGCTGTCATGGCGTGCCCCTTCGGGGCGCGAAATGCCATCGACCACCCCTCTCCAGATCAAAGAACCGACCAAAGACAGTCAAAGGCAGCGCTTTGGGGTATTATCCCGTCACACCCTCCCCAGCACCAAAGGTGCGTCCTATGTCAGCCTAGGGCAACGCCCTGGAAAATCATCCCGCAACCTCGTCTCCAGCACCAAAGGTGCGCTCTATGTTAGCCCAGGGGCAACGCCCTGGAGAAACCATGCCCCGAATATTTCAAGCCCTGAAGGGGCGGCCCAACTCCAACAAGCACAACTGGAGTGGGAGGAACGGGGATGAGCTGGACATTAACAAAGCTCTCCGATTTCCTTACCGAGCGTGACGGACGAATCAAACACGAGGAGGCCAACCAGCTCGGGCTCCAGCGCATCAAGAAAATCGATTTTTCTGGAACCATTCATCTGGATTCAGAGACAGACACCAAAACCGACATGATTCGCGCTCAATGCGGTGATCTGGTTATTTCCGGTATCAATGCAGCCAAAGGTGCGATTGCTGTCTATGAAGACGAAAACGATGTGCTGGCAACCATTCACTACTCAGCCTATCAATTTAATCCCGACCGAATATCCGTCGATTTTCTGAAATGGTTTTTCAAAAGTTCCGAGTTCAGCGATCTGCTCAAAGAACAAATCCCCGGCGGCATAAAAACCGAATTAAAATCCAAACACATTCTTCCACTGAAGGTGAAGCTGCCAGAGCTTTCCGAGCAGATAACCATTGCCGATAAACTCAATCGCATCCGGTTCGAGCAACTGAAACTCGAAACCGAAAACGCACACCAGGAATCCCTGCTGGTCAAACTCAAGCAGGCCATTCTGCAGGAGGCAATCCAGGGGAAGCTGACCGCCGACTGGCGCGCCGCGAACCCTGACACCGAACCCGCCGCCGAACTACTCAAACGCATCCAGAAGGAAAAAGCCCGCCTCATCGCCAACAAAAAACTCCGCAAAGAAAACCCGATCCCACCCATCACCCCCGCCGAAATACCCTTCGAAATACCTGCAAGCTGGGAGTGGTGTCGTCTGGGTGACATTTCAGAACACTGTCTTGGCAAAATGTTAGATAAGGGAAAGAACGAAGGGGTTAACACTCCATATCTGAGAAACTTAAATGTCAGATGGTATCAAGTAGACCGAAGTGATCTAAAGTTGTTGAAATTGCAAAAACATGAAATCGAAACATTATCGGTAATAAAAGGTGATGTTTTAATTTGTGAAGGCGGTGGGGGGATCGGTCGTACGGCCGTCTGGGAGCATGAAGATAAGATAGTCTTTCAGAAAGCTCTCCACCGCGTTCGTTTTTTAGGTAATTTCTATGTTCCACTGCTTTTCAATCACTATATGCGCCTTACCTCGTGGTCGGGATGCATTGAAAAGTTTTTTACCGGAGCTGGCATTCCTCACTTGACGGGGAAATCAATTCATATAATGCCCATCCCCCTCCCGCCGTTGGCGGAGCAATCGGCGATTGTGGAGCGGGTAGAAGCGCTGATGGCGCACTGCCGCGAGCTGGAAACGGAGATCGAACACAGCCGCACCCACGCCGTCCACCTCCTCCAATCCGTCCTCAAAGAAGCCTTCGCCCCTTCGCGCGCCTGAATTTCTCAAGCATTCGTGTGGTTGAGTAGGTCATACGTTCGCGGGTGGGCGCAAGATGAGAATTGAAAACGGGTCACGTCTCGATAATCCCTTGTAGCGATGAATCTATTCTGTTTTTTTTCTTCAAATTCAAGATCCTTGCAAAGACTGCCTTGTAGGCCTACCGCCAGCATGAAAATCACACGACGTTCGATTTCGCGAGACATGATACCACCACCCTCAATATCTATCCGTAGTAGACCGGAATGGCACTTAATAAGTAGGGCCATTCCATGCAAATTCCGTCATTTTTCTCCAACTGAACAGAGCGAACAGTTTTGCTGACGATGGACCGGGACCTCTCTGAAAGCCGCACACGCAGCATCATAAATCAACAGGCGATTGGTCAGCAACGCCCCAAAACCTGTTATGAATTTTAAGGCTTCAGCGGCCTGAAGAGTGCCGATAACACCCGAAACAACACCGAGCGGTCCAATGGGCGTGCCGAGCTCGTGCACCAACTCCTCCCTCTCTTCAAACACACAGCGATAACATGCCGATTCGCCGGGCAGGACTGTCATTAATTGTCCTGTAAAAGCCCTGATTCCTCCATGCACAAACGGCGTGCCCGATCGGCAACAGATATCATTCACCAAATATTTCGTTTGGAAATTGTCGGAGGCATCGATGACCATATCAAAACGCGCGAGCTGTTCCTCGGCCAGCGATGACGTAAATCGTTCGGAAAAGGCTTCTATTTCTATTTCGGGGTTGAGGGCCTGCAGTTTTTCACGGGCCGAATCCGTTTTCAACCTTTGCATGTCATCTGTCGAATGAAGGATCTGGCGGTTCAGATTACTTTCAGAGACGATGTCAAAATCGACCATCCCGATATGCCCAACACCCGCAGCGGCCAGATAAAAGAGAGCCGGGGAGCCCAGCCCTCCGACGCCGACGACCAGCACGCGGGCGCGGGAGAGTTTCTCCTGGCCCTCCTCGCCAATTTGCGGCAGGGCGAGCTGGCGGGCGTAGCGATGATCTTTTAGTTTGTTCATGGGCTTGTCCTGTAAACGGAATCCCAGTTTTTAAAAACAGGCTCCAGATTCCGCTGACGTAAATCGCGGCAAAACGTCGGGGTGTCGCGGTCGTCATATATACGAAACTGTTCTTCCTCCCCCTTGGACGTCCCGCCATAACCGCCCACCGTGGTTCGACTGGCCACACTCATTTTAGAAATGCCCAGGCCAGCCATGCCGTCACGGAATGACGGGGCCTCCCGGGTGGAAAGCACCAGCGGAATATCGGGAAGACAAATGCGAAAGGCAAAAATAATTTGTGCGAGCAGCCGATCGCCGACGGGCTCATCCGGCTGAAACCCGCCCATCACGGGGCGAATTCGGGGAAACGAAACCGAAAGGCCGGCGCGCCAGTATTTTTTTCTTAAATACTGCACATGTTCAAAAAGGCACAACATGTCGGAGACTGGATCACTGAGCCCCAGCAAACAGCCTAGGCCGGCAAAGCGAAACCCGGCTGCGAGGGCCCGGGCAGGACTTTCAATGCGGTATTCATAATCGGCCTTCCGCCCCTTTTTGTGAACCTTTTTATATTGATCGGCATCATAGGTTTCCTGGTAAAGCGTTAACCCTGAACACCCTTTGCGTGCGAGGCTGGTGTATTCATCATACTCCATGGGAAACACTTCAACCTGGACGAGATCAAAGCTGCGGGCAGCTTGTTCCACCGCCGCCTCAATATAGTCGACATTGGCTTCTGCCGTCCGCTCTCCTGTTAGCAACAGAATTTCATCCAACTTCATCTCTCTCAACGCCTGTAACTCATACGCGATTTCATCGAGTGACATTTTGTGCCGCGGGATGTCATGGTCAGCAGCAAAGCCGCAATATGCGCACAGGCTGGAGCAGTAACTCGACAGATAGAGAGGGGCGTAAAGCTGCATCGTTCGACCGAAGTGCTTGCGCGTGAGAAGTTGAGCGCGGCGAGCCATTTTTTCAAGCGCATCGCCCGCCGCCGGTGATAATAAGACGGCCAGATCACGCACCGACGGATTTTCTGAAGACAGCGCTGTATCCACATCCCGGGAAGCAGCGGCGCAAACGGACTCCTTCAAAGCAACGGCCGCCGACCAGTCCGGTCGATATGGATGATGATTCATCATGTGAGAAAAGATGTCAGAGGGCTGGTGGCAACCGATGCGTCCGACTGCGTCATCAGACCGGCGCGACGGGCGAGGAGTCCGGCCGCTGTTGCGAGTTTAAAGGCGGCGGCCATGGCGGTTGGATCACCGGACGCCGCTATGGCGCTGTTCACCAACACGCCTCCGCAACCCATTTCCATTACGGCGGCGGCATCAGAAGGGCTGCGCAGGCCGGCATCCACAATGACGGGCACCGAACACTCCCGAATCATGATCTTGATCATGTCACGCGTTGTAAGCCCCTTTCCCGTTCCAATCGCCGCACCCAGGGGCATCACCGATGCGCACCCGACTTCTTCCAGTCTCTTGGCCAGTACGGGATCGGCCGGAATGTACGGCATCACAATAAAACCTTCTTTCGCCAGGCGTGCGGACGCCTCGAATGTTTCGATGGCGTCCGGGAGTAAATGATGCGGATTGGGATGAATTTCCACCTTGATGAAGGGGCTGCCGCTGATTTCGCGTGCCAAGTGGGCGGCGGTTACAGCTTCATCAGCATTCATGGCTCCGGAGGTGTTGGGCATCAAGTGTACACCTTCCATTTTCGCAAGCGGGGTATACAAATCATCAGAAGGCTGGTCGGGATTAAACCGCCTCAACGCCACCGTGACCAACTGCGACCCGGAGGCCTCAACGGCTTTCAACATAGTTCCGGCGTCAGCAAACTTACCCGAGCCGACAATCAGGCAGGAGCTCAGTTTGACACCACCCAGTGTGAGAACCGTATTCATTGTTTAACCGCCCCCCGCAAAGACCAGCACTTCCACGCGATCACCCTCATTCAAGTCCTGCCTGCACCAGTCGCGCGATGGCACTACCGTTCCCTGCACCATGACGGCAGACGTTTTGGGGTCAGCCCCCATATCCACCAGTAGAGCTTGAACCGTTGCTTCACCACTATAGTCATATGGCATGTCATTTACTGTAAGCTTCATGGTATCCTTTTCACTGAATAAAAGACACGAAATGGACGAAACTCAAGAAAGAAGTGGAAATGACCGCCAACGAATCAACCCAAACGATCCGGTTCTGTACAAATGGCCGCCGGGGCGCCGGCGGCCATTGCATCGCCTGACCGTTTAGACGGACATCATCCCGCTTCATCAAAGAGCCCGGTAGACAAGTACCGTTCTCCCGTGTCGCATACGATCGTGACGATAGTCTTGCCTTTATTTTCGGGGCGGCGCGCCAGTTCCAGTGCCGACCACACATTCCCTCCGGCGGAAATGCCGCACAGAATTCCCTCTTTCTTGGCCAGAGCCCGAGCCGTGTTGACCGCATCTTCTTCTTTCAACCTGATGACTTCGTCGATGAGCTCCGTATCCAGATTGTCCGGAATAAAGCCGGCACCTATCCCCTGAATTTTGTGAGGGCCGGGTTCGCCGCCCGAGATAACGGGTGATTTTTCAGGTTCTACCGCAACAATCCGCACACCTGGTTTCCTGCTTTTTAAAACGGCGCCAACACCGGACAGGGTTCCCCCGGTTCCCACTCCTGCCACAAATATATCGACCCCGCCCTCGGTATCTTTCCATATTTCCTCAGCGCTCGTCTGTCGGTGCACTTCGGGATTGGCCGGATTCTTAAATTGCTGTGGCACGAATGAATTCGGTGTCTGATCTGCAATCTCCTGCGCCTTCGCAATGGCGGCCTTCATGCCGCCCTCCTTGGGCGTTAAGACCAGCTCGGCGCCGAGGGCGGCCATCAGTTTGCGGCGCTCGACACTCATGGATTCAGGCATCGTCAATATGATACGGTATCCCTTGGCGGCCGCGACAAACGAAAGGCCGACTCCGGTATTACCGCTGGTGGGCTCTACAATGACGCTGTCGGGCTTCAGCAGGCCGTCTCTTTCGGCCGCCTCGATCATGGCTTTGGCTATGCGGTCTTTCACACTACAGAGCGGGTTGTGAGCCTCCATTTTAACTAGCACCGTGGCCTCTAACCCTTCCGCTAGCTTGTTCAGGTGCACCAGCGGTGTATTGCCGACTGCATCGGTAATGCTGTTTAGCAGACTCATTTATCACACTCCGTTTCTTTTCTGTGTTCCAGACGCGCGCCTACTCAGCGACGTCTTTTTTTAACTCCCTATACACATAGCCTTCTTTACGTATTTGTCAAAAATATACTGCATGCAAGACAGGTTTAGACGCTTTTATTTTGCCTTTTTCACAAAGCTTTGTATGTTGGTTACCAACGAATCTATCAGGAGTGCAATCATGTCTGGAATTTTTAAAGCATACGACATACGGGGCATCGTTGGAGAGACCCTTTCGGAAGAGTTGGCAGAAAAAATAGGCCGTGCCTTTGTAACCGTCGTCAAGTGTCGAAAGGTGGTGGTGGGGCGGGATATGCGCCCGCATTCAAAACCCATGTTCGACGCTCTCGCCAGAGGGCTGACCGCACAGGGTGCCGACGTTATTGACCTCGGTGTGTGCAGCACACCCATGTCCTACTTTGCCAATGGAACGCTGGGCGCGGACGCGAGCATCATTATAACCGCTTCTCACAACCCCGGTGAATGGAATGGGTTCAAACTATGCCGCGAAAAGGCCATCCCAATCAGCGGCGCCACCGGCATCATGGATGTTGAAAAAATAGTTATGGAAGAATCATTCGATCCGCCGGCTTCAACGGCGGGCACCATCACCTCCCATGACATTTTACCGGAATACATTCAGCATGTTCAGCAGTATGCCGATATCAGGCGCCCGCTGAAAACGGTTATAGATTATGCGAACGGTATGGGCATTGTAGAGGGAAAACCTCTCGAGAACCTGTTTGAAATCGAACCCATGTTTGATGAGCTGGACGGCTCTTTTCCAAATCATGAAGCCAACCCTCTGGATACAGACACCTTGGTTCAGATTCAGGAGCGCGTCCGCGAGAGTAACTGCGATTTCGGCGTTGCCTTTGACGGCGACGCAGATCGCGCGGGCTTCATCGATGAGCGGGGCCATGTGGTTCCCATGGATATTATAACCGCCCTTATCGCCAAGTCGATTTTGGAAAAGCAACCGGGTGAAACTATTTTTTATGATCTGCGAAGCAGTTGGGCCGTAAAAGAAGTAATTGAAGAAAATGGGGGGACCGCAAAAAAATCGCGAGTGGGGCACGCTTTTATCAAACAGCAAATGCGTGATGCAGACGCCTTTTTTGCCGGAGAACTTTCAGGCCATTATTATTTTAAAGACAACTTCTATGCCGAGAGCGCAGCGCTGGCCATTGTGTACGTAGCCAATCTTATCAGCGAGTCAGGCCGGACGTTGTCCGAACTGGTGGCCCCCATCCAGCGCTATTATGCCAGCGGCGAAATCAATTCTGAAGTCGAAGATACAGAAGCCGTCTTTGAGCGACTTAAAAAAGACTATGCAGAAGGATCTCTAACCGAGCTGGACGGTGTCAGTATTGAGTTTGACGAATGGTGGTTTAATGTCAGGGCGTCCAACACTGAACCGCTGATTCGATTAAATCTTGAGGCCAAAAGTCCCGAGCTTATGGAAGCTAAGCGGGACGAATTGCTGGGCGTCATCCGGGCATAAGTCTACGCCCTATCTGCTTACTCATCCTCCATCAGGATGCGAAAGCCCACGTCGGCACCGCGGTAATGTTTTCGCTGCCTGATCGCATCGTACACGGTCAGCCGCTCCGGGTTGCTTTCCGCCCAACTGCCCCCTCTGATGAGGGCATATTCACCTGAGGGCGAGTAGCACCACTCATAGACATTACCGGCCATATCATATAGGCCGAAACCATTTGGAGGAAAGGCGCAGACGCCGACCGAACCGCTGCGGTTGAAACAGGCCCTCTTGCCTGGCGCCCCCCACCCCCACGGATAGGGAGAACAGGGAAGACCGCCACGGGCTGCATACTCCCACTCTTCCGTCGTCGGCAAGCGTACCATGCGGCCCGTCTCATCACTGAGCCAGCGGCAATAGGACTCAGCCCCCCCGTAATCAATAAATGCGGCCGGATGGCGTGATTGACCCGGCGCCGGAGCATAGCTTCCATGGCTCAACCGAACCTGTGGATGCCGGCCAAACGGTATTTCTCCAAGATCATTAAACCAGCTGCAGAGGTCCTCGACCGTTACCTCCTTCACGCCTATTGAAAAACTTTTAACGCGAATAAACGTTGAGGAACCTGCGGGATGCTGGCACTGGAAGTAGAAGCCGCCCCCCTCCAGAAAGACTTTTTCAGGCTCTTTAAAACCCTTAGAAGAAAAGCCCCCATCAAGGCGACAGCCTCCCATCACACAACAGAAAGCGGCCGCCGTCAGGCCGAACACAGCATATAGCACTATTTTCACCATCCATCTCTTTAATCTAAATATAATATTATAGAACTGGTCAAACACGTCTTTTTCCTTTAGCGTATGCAGCACAAGTCGTACAAGTCTCGGCTTGGTTTTTGTTGGGCAAGGTTCTTGCCTTTTAAGTGGATAATGCTTAAATACTCGCAAAACTTTTGAGACCGGGAGAATATATCATGATTGTGAATTATGTAATTATCGCTGCGCTCGCCGTGTTGGTCATTGGCTGGATCTATCTGATCAAAGTCCTTTCCAACAAATTACCGGGGACTACGCTGAGTAAAGAAGATTTGGCTGACACCATTGGCAAAGCCATTGATGAGGCTTTCAAAAAATATATTCCGCAGCCCGATGCAATGGCCTCGGCCATCAAAGATGCAACCGTCAAAGCGGGCGAGGATATTGCCAATAAAGTGCAATCTTCTCAAAAGGCTATGGCCGACACCCAGAAATCCCTGATGGATAAATGGGTCGACACTGAGAAAAAGCTGGCCGAAGTGTTGAAAAATACCGAAAACGCCATGAGCAGCTCAACCGCTGAATTGTCCAAAACAGTCAGCTCCCTCTCCGGCTCTGTCAAAGATGCCATGGGTGATTCTGTCGGCAACATGCAGAAGGTTTTGTCTTCCAATGTGCAGGAACTTTCGAAGGTCAACAGCGAATCAACCACGGCTATGAAATCAGCCCTGACCGAAGCCTTTGAAACAACCAAAGCCGGACTCGTCGAACACGCTGATAAACTCACCCAGGCCAACCAGGCCCTCGTTAAACAGCTGGAAAAAATCCAAGAGCTTGAAAAAGATATCCAAAAAGTGCTGCACATCCAGGAAGCTGTGGACGGAACGCTCAAAACGGTTACCACTACTGAGGAGTTTCGTAAGACTCTGGAAACCCTGCAGAACCACATTACGCAGGCTGACAAGCTGATTGTGGAGGCCACCAGGCCGCGCCAGATTAAACTAGTTGAAAATCAGGGCTGAGGGAGGCCGTCGACTCGTTGAAAAACCCCGCTGATGCAGCGGGGTTTTTTATGTCTAACCAACCTGAACATCCTGAATATAAATAATTCCTGTACAGTGAATAAGTGGCTCTGGGGCGCGCAACGCCGACGTTTCAAAAACGAGTAGTGTATGGAAAAACTGGTAACATCGGATTTAAAATTAGGTATTATTGCCGGGGGACAACTTGGTAAAATGCTAATTCAAGATGCCAGCAAGTGGAATGTGATCACCTATGTGCTGGACAGCGACGAAAACTGCCCGGCCGGAAAAATTGCATCGCACTTCATAAAGGGTGACAAGCTGGATTATGATGCGGTCTACCATTTTGGCAAGTTAGTGGACGTGCTTACCTTCGAAATTGAGAATGTCCATATTGAAGCCTTGAAAAAACTCAAGTCTGAGGGTCTTCGAATAGCGCCGGATCCTGAAGCATTAGAACTGATACAGGATAAGGGCCGGCAAAAGGCGTTTTACGAAAAGAACGGAATTCCAACGGCCCCGTTCAAAACATACGAATCGAAAGCGGCGGTGCTGGATGATGTTGAAAATGGAAAGCTCACTTTTCCGTTCGTACAGAAATGGAGGATGGGCGGATACGATGGGCGCGGAGTGGCCGTTGTAAACGACTGTAGCGACATTCAAAAATGTCTCTCTGGATCGTCGATTGTTGAAGAAAAAGTGGAGATCGAAAAAGAGATTTCCGCCATTGTGGCGCGAAATGGGCGGGGAGATATAAAATGCTTTCCGGTCGTCGAAATGCTTTTTGATCCCGGAGCCAACCTCGTGGACAAACTGATTTGTCCCTCATCTGTCACCATTGAACAGTCAGAAAAAGCAAAACACATTGCCTGCACCATTATTGAACTGCTACAGTTGGAGGGTTTGCTTGCGGTTGAGCTGTTTGTAAATATGGCGGGTGAAGTCATCGTCAATGAGATAGCTGCCCGGCCGCACAACAGTGGCCATCACACTATTGAAAGCGTCCTCACCTCGCAATTTGAACAACATTTGCGAGCTATTCTGAATCTTCCTTTGGGAAGTACAAAGTTGAAAATGCCCTCGGTAATGATGAATATTTTAGGAGAGGAAAATACAGAGGGGCCCGTTGTATATGAAGGTCTTTCAGAGAGTCTGGCCGTTGAAGGCGTGAAGATCCACCTGTATGGTAAAAAAATGACGAGGCCGTACCGCAAGATGGGACACGCAACTGTTCTTTCGCCCTCGATCGAGTGCGCACTTAAAAAAGCGGAAAAAATTAAACACTTAATAAGGGTTACATCATGGGAAAGAAATCAGTAAGCATAGTGATGGGTTCTGATTCGGATCTTCCGGTCATGCGGCAGGCAGCCGAACTGCTTGAGAAATTTGAGATTAGTTATGAAATCGATATCGTATCGGCTCACCGAACCCCTGATAAACTGTATGACTTTGCAGCCAATGCCCATCATCGCGGGATCGCCGTGATTATCGCGGGTGCCGGTGGAGCCGCCCACCTGCCCGGCATGCTGGCCGCTATATCTCCCCTGCCGGTCATCGGCGTACCCATCAAATCAAGCAACTCAATTGACGGGTGGGATTCTGTTCTATCCATCCTGCAAATGCCGAGCGGGGTTCCGGTGGCTACCGTTGCCCTCAATGGAGCAAAAAATGCGGGTATTCTCGCAGCACAGATTATGTCGGCGTCTGACAGCGCGATGCTGGAGAAAATTACAGCATATAAACAGGAGCTTAAAGAACAAGTTCTCAGCAAGGCTGAAAAAGTGAAATTCTCCAACTTGTCCGGCTGATTTCAGACACCTGACGTTAACCTAGAAAGAGCCGTTGACCTCTGCGGTAGAAGTAGTTTCGGGATTACAGCTGCAATACAAAATAAGTTTGTCCCGGCATGGACAAACCCTCTGCTGTCATATCCGGCCGACATCCGGCCAAACAGTCAAAGGTGTTTGACGGCTTTTCAGGCAGCGCAGCATCAAGTTTTACAGACTGGCTGTCTTCAGCAGGATTGAAGCCCACCCATACTGTTTCGCCGCCTTTTTTACGCTGAAAGATAAATGGACAGCTGTTCTTTTCAGCGTAGACAACCTGAAAATCGGCATCGGCATCCAGCGCCCGGTGAGCCCGACGCATCTGAATGAGCTGGCGGGTAACGTTTAGCAATGAAGTCTGATCAGCTTCCTGTGCCGCCACCGTGGGGGCGTCCGCCGCCACATCCACCGGCAGGTAAAGGGCTTCGGACGGAGCTTCTGAAAAACCGGCATTTTTCTCACCGCTCCATTGCATCGGTGTACGGGCTCCCACGCGGGGTTGATAAGCCCCCTCCCGATTCGGCATTCCAAACTGGTGACGCATACCGATTTCATCCCCGTAATAAAGAAAAGGTGTTCCGGGGAAGGTCATCAGAAAGGCCGTTATCATTTCCAGCTCATTCTGATTATGATCGATGTTGATGCGCGGAAGATCGTGGTTGCCCACGGGGATAGACGCATAGCCCCTGCCTTTCACTTTTTCATAGTGTTCCATATAGCCTTCGAGAAACTGCGTTACATCACCTTTTCCCTTGCGATCAAAGAATGTGTTTCCCGTGCCCCTCCCGCCGGGACCCGATCGCCTTTCGTCCCCACGAAACAGGTCATAATGCCCGGCAAACCAGTGGTGAAAGTCTGAGTGAAAGCCGGCGTCAATCGCATTCATCGGGCAGGACCATTCGGCCACCAGGAAGGCATCGGGATATTCATTATCGAGCATCTCGCGCACACTGCCCCAGAATTGTTTACACCCTTTGTTGTCCGGATCGTTACGAATGATACTGCCGGCCATATCCACGCGAAAACCGGAGGCTCCTTTATCGAGCCAGTAGCGGATGATTTTATGAAACTCTTTCCACACTCGCTGCACGTCCGGGTGGTCGCAGGAAAGTTGCCACGGCTTATTCGGATCCGGCTCATAGAATCCGAAATTGAGGGCGGCCTGATGATAAAAGTAGTTCGTCAGATAGCAGCCGTCCCGGTCGCTGTAGCCCTGGATCATGCGCGGTGCAAACGACTCGCCGCCGTCATCCCATACGCTGTTTGTCCATATATACCAGTTACTGTATTCGTTCGGCTCGGGGTGAGAGGATTTTTTAAACCATTCGTGCTCTATGGATGTATGGCCGGGAACGAGATCCAGCAAAACCCTCATACCGCGCTCGCGCGCTTTGTCAAAAAGTTCAACCAGATCATCATTAGTGCCGTAACGGGGCGCGACCCGGTAATAGTCGGCAACATCATATCCGGCATCTTTGAACGGCGAAACAAAACAGGGGTTTAACCAGATGACGTTCGCTCCGAGACGTTCGATATAATCGAGCTTCTGGATGACGCCCTGCAGATCGCCAATCCCGTCGCCGTTTGAATCATAAAACGTCTGCGGATAAATCTCATAAAATACGGCACTTTTTACCCATTCCGGACCCCTATTACTCATTGTTTGATCTTTCCTTCCAGTTGTCTTCTGTAATCCGCTAAATCCACCGTCTCCCCAGAGATGCGCGATGTTTCAGCGGCAAACGCCATCAGGTGGCTTTCCACCGACCGGGTTATGGATGAACGCATGTCTTCAGGCCTGTCTCTGCTCATTTCGTCATACAGGGCGCGCACAAGACCTGCATCACCGCCTCCGTGACCATCATAACCGCCCGCTTCTTCGTCAACATCATACCCGCAACTCTCATCTGTATTGTGCTGTTCCACCATGATGTCGTGACCGGTTGCCTTTTTGACAAATGACCCGCCACGCAGGACAGCGTTTGAACCGAATATATCAATATTACGGCCACTGTCAAAAGCCGTCATGGTAAAAGACGCCGTTATATCGCGTTTAAAGTTCATATTGACCACCTGGTGGTCCACGGCCGTATTGTCACATTGATACACACAACGACCCCAGGGGCTTTTTGACAGCCATTCAAATATCCGGCTGGCTGGGGCATTTTTCTCATCATCATAAACATACGAAAGCCATTTTCGATGTTTAGTGGCATACAGGCGCGCGTTGTAGGGGCATTCCCCGCTGTAGATGCAGCCATTCGTGCAGCGCAGCGGGGCGCCCGGCGGAGCATTTTCCTGTTTAAAGAAGCTCAATGCTCCGTAACTGGAAACGGATTGGCACGGTTCGCCCAGCAACCAGTGAATAATATCCATATCATGACAGCTCTTGGCCACGATCATCGGGTTTGTTTTATCTGTCACAGACCAGTGCCCGCGCACATAGGAATGGGCCTGGTGAAAAGGCCCCACCCCTTCAGAGGCGTGCAGGGACATCACACGGCCCAGAACACCGGTGGACACCAGTTGTCTTATTTTTTGATAAAGGGGCGCATAGCGCAGGACGTGACACACCAGGACTTTTCGCCCGAGCCTCCGAGCGGTCTGCTCCAGCCGGAGCACCTCGGACGGGTCCCTGGCAATCGGCTTTTCCAGCAGCACATCATATCCCTTTTCCATGGCGGCAATACAGGGGGCCACGTGGTAATAGTCCTGCGTCCCGATGACGACGACATCTGCCATCTTTTCCGCCTCAAAAAAAGACCTGTCGCCGTTAAATAAACGAAAATCTTTGCCCGCATAGGGGCGCACTTTTTCAGCCCTAGCCCGTATGGGGTCGGCCGCCGCCACAATTTCAAATCGGTCTCCCATCTGTTTGGCCGCCAGGGACAGATAGGTCAACGTTCGTCCGCCACAGCCGATTCCGGCCAGTCGCAGTCTTTTCATGTATACAAACCTTTCAGCATCAACAATACCCTTGTGATTATCACAAAACTGGCTTAATTAAAAAGGAAAGAACGGATACAGTTTATGGAATCATCTATACATCTTCAAGCGGTCTATGATGAGTTAAATGCGCGCTATTTCAAATCATCACTCCGTTGCAGCATTACCTGGGGACGGCGGCAAAAAAAGGCCAAAAGACGCAGTATCTGTTATGGATCCTACGACCGGTCCCGACGCCTGATTCGCATTAACCCGCTACTGGATGCCGCATGCGTGGAACCGGACTTCATCAAGTACATTGTCTACCACGAAATGCTGCACGCCGCTATTCCCGTCGAGAGAAAAAATGGCCGCAACCAGATCCATCCCCCCGTTTTTCGCACCCGGGAAAAGATGTACCCCAACTGGTACCGCATGCGGCTGCTGTCAAAACAGTACCTCAAGTCACTGTGAAGAGAGCGCGTTGACTATATAGCGCAATATCCCGAGATAGCGCAGGGCGGCCAGCGAAACCACCGCTATGAGCACCGCGCGAACAAACGGGGCGCCGCGGCGGGCGGCCTCCTTGGTTGCAATCCAAGCCCCCAGCATGTTGCCGCACGCCAGTACCAGTCCATAATCCCAGCGCACCAGACCATTAAACAGAAAAATCAGCAGGGCCGGCAACGTAAGACAAAGCACGATCAACACTTTTGCCCCATTACCGCCAACCAGATCATAGTCGAGTAACAATACCAGTGCGCTCAGTAAAAAGACGCCAATACCCATCTGAATAAAACCACCATAGATCCCGATTGCGAAGAAAACGACAAACGGGATAAGCCCATTGGATTTCTTTTGCACGTGCTGATCCTGAAGCCATCGTCTGGGCTGGATAAACAGCAGCGCGAGCACAACCAGCATGAGGACCCCCACGGCCATCCGAAAGCTCTCACGGCCCATCCGGCCGGCCAGCCAGGCCCCGAGTATGCCGCCTAGAACGGCTGGCCAGATAAGGGGGATACAGGCCTTGGCATCCATTTTGCCGCGCTTATGAAAACCCCGGACAGCCACTATATTCTGTAAAAGGATGGCAATGCGGTTTGTCCCGTTGGCAACGTCCAAAGGTAACCCCAACAGATTCAGCATGGCCAGGGAGATCGCCGACCCTCCCCCGGCAAGGGTGTTGATGAACCCGGCCAGAAAACCGGCCAACACTGTTAATGGATATAAATACCAGTCCATGCTATATCAGTTTACACAAGAGTTTAAAGCCAGACAAACTTGAATACCACGGCCAGTGTATTATGATCAATCCCGCTATGAAGCAAACCGATAACCTGCGACTGTTCAGATGTTCGTATTGATGAAAGAGCGAAAAGTCCAACCAAAGCATTACCTGGAGTATCTCGCGTTGCGCGCGTTCTGCTTTCTTGCCAATGTCATGCCCTACCGGGGCGCCATGGTTATGGGCTACGGCATTGCCTGGATCAGTCATTACCTCTTTCGTTTCCGCCGGGCGGAAGCGATGCGGCGAATGCGCTCGGTACTGGGACCGGCCCTTTCCGAGCAGACCCTCCGGCAGCATTGCTGGATCGCCTGGCGAAACCTCTGCTTTAATGCGGTTGAAATTATACGCCTGCCCTCCTTTCAAAAACAGGATGTTGTAAAAAGAACCAACTACCCCGAGGCGATCAACTCTGTTAATGAACTCATGGATGGCGGCAAGGGCCTCATTATCGCCGTCTGCCATATGGGCAACTGGGATCAGGCCGGCATCGGGCTGAGCCTGCTCGGGATTCCCGTATTCTTCATAGCTCGCCGGCAGAAAAACATGCTGACCGACGCCTATCTGAACAGGATGCGCGGGAGTACGGGCGTCGAAACGATCGCCAATGATTCCGCAGTATTGCGATCGGTTTTTAAACGACTGAAGAAAGGGGGGGCGTTGGCCATCCTGCCCGACGTACGCGCGCGCACGAAGGCTCTGGACATCACGTTTCTGGGGGGAAACGCGAACATCGGCGCCGGAATGGCGCTTTTCAGCAGGCAGGTCGGCGCGCCCATTCTGCCCGCCGTTTTGATTCGAAAGGGCTGGTTTCAGCACGAGTGCAAAGTCTTCGATCCGGTATACCCGGACCCTTCTGTAGAAAAAGAAGAAGACTGGCGCCGCATTACGCAAACCGTCATGAATCACTTTGACAGTGCGATACGCTCTCACCCCGAACAGTACTTCTGGTATAACAAGCGCTGGGTTTTAGACCCGCTTACAGAGACATCGCCATCATGAAAACGACCTTAATTTTATTTGATATAGACGGGACGCTGCTCTCCATGAAGGGGGCGGGGCGAGAAGCATTTGTTCGCACGATCAAAGAGGTGACCGGGGTCGACCACCGCATCGATTATATCAACTTCTGGGGTGCCACGGATCTCGATGTGCTGCACACCATACTGGGCCGTCTTTCGATTGCGCCTGATGACGAGCTGGTCGAGGCTTTTTTCAGTGAATTGCCAAGGCAGTTTGCAAAAACGGTGCACGCCGCACAGACCTGTGTCTTTCCCGGTGTCGAATACCTGTTGGAACAGCTCAGTGAGCGCGCAGATGTCGTACTGGGGTTGGTAACCGGCAATATAGAAGCCTGCGCGCGAATTAAACTGGAACAGGTGCACCTGCATAATCATTTCATGCTGGGTGCCTTTGGACACGAGCATGCCGATCGCACTGAAATTGCAAGGCTGGCTCTCGACAGAGCAAAGCGTTACGCGAACACAGACCGATTTTTCAACACTTGGCTTATTGGGGACACGCCCTCAGACATCGACGCGGCCAAAGCGATACAGGCCGGTGCCGTGGGCGTTGCCACGGGAACTTACAGCACAGAAGACCTGAGCAAGGCCGGTGCCGACCATGTACTTGAAAACCTGGCAGACCATGATGGCATTCTGAAGCTGCTGGGGCTGGACGATCAGTAGACGATCGCCGAATAAACGGGAACGTCACCCAGTTTTTCACGTCCACTCAGAAAAGACAGTTCAATAAGAAAATCAACTTCCACAATTTCTCCGCCGAGCTGCTGCACCAATTCGATGGCAGCGGCAGCCGTACCGCCGGTTGCAAGAAGATCGTCTATCACCACAACGTTTTCACCGGCGGCCACCGCATCTTTATGGATCTCCACCGTAGCGTTTCCATATTCCAATGCGTAGGACTTTTCCAGCGTTTCATAGGGCAGTTTTCCCTTTTTGCGGACGGGCACAAAGCCCGCATTCAGCCGGTCTGCCAGAGCGGCGCCAAAGATAAATCCACGGGCGTCAATGCCGACAACTTTTTGAACCCGTTTCTCCCGCAGACGATCGGCGAACAGAGCAATAACTGAAGAGAAGATGTCGGGGTCTGACAACACAGGTGTAATATCTTTGAATAGTATGCCCTCTTTAGGAAAGTCGGGTACATCGCGAATGGTCTTCTTAATTTGCTCGAGTGAATTCATCACGCCTCCTCTGACGCCTGTGCTATCGTTTCATTTTCCATAAAGTCGCGAAGCTTCACAACGGCGGCATTCTGAATTTGGCGCACTCGTTCCCTCGTAATACTGAAGCGCTCACCCACTTCTTCCAGCGTCTCCACCTCGGCACCCTTCAACCCAAAGCGATATTTGAGGATTTTATATTCGCGCTCATCAAGGCGGTCCAGCAGGTGTTCCATTTCCGCAAGCAGTTGCTGATCATTGAGTTCATCATAAGGGGACTTCACTCTGTCATCGCCAATAATGTCACCAAAAGAGCCGCCTTCCTCATCGCCGATCGGGGCGTCCAGAGAAGTGGGCTTCAAGACCACTGACTTCCAATGCTCAATAGTGGCCGGGCTCACGCTTAATTCTTTGGCCAGTTCTACATACGTTGGTTCGCGGTTCAGTTTTTCATTGAGTTTCATTTCAGTTCGGCGCATGCGTGATATCTTATCAACCAAATGGGCGGGGAGGCGTATTGTTTTGCTTTGGTTGGCCAGAGCTCGTTTGATAGCCTGTTTTATCCACCAGGCGGCATAGGTGCTGAGCTTTCCACCCTTGGCCGGGTCGAAACGTTCGACCGCCTTCATGAGACCGATATTGCCTTCTGAAATTAAATCGAGGAGGGGCAGACCAAATTGTGCATAGTCGCGGGCAATTTTCACAACCAGGCGTAAATTAGCCTGTATCATCTGTTTTCGGGCCGCCTCATCTCCCTGTTTAATACGGGCTGCGAGCTCGACCTCCTGCTCCCGCGTCAGCAGCTCTACCATACCGATTTCACGGAGATATACTTTTATGGTCTTCTGATCTTCCACCACAATGATCCATATCTACTTCTATAAATAAGGTCGTATCCTTGCACATCTAGCGACGCAAAAGCAAGCCCCTCTGACAATAAGACGAGGGGCCTGCAACACAGAACAAATCTGTATACGTTCTCTATTTAATGGCCGCCTGAGCCGCTGCCAAACGTGCGATCGGCACGCGATACGGCGAGCAACTCACATAGTTCAGCCCGGCCTTGCAACAGAACTTCACACTGGCGGGATCGCCGCCATGCTCTCCGCAAATACCACATTTCAGGCCCGGGCGGGTTTCGCGTCCTTTTCTGACACCCATTTCCACCAGCTTACCAACTCCATTGATATCCAGGCTCTGGAACGGATCCACCGGCAGAATTTTTTCATCCAGGTAATCCGGCAGGAATGTTCCGATATCATCTCGGCTGTAACCGAAGGTCATCTGTGTCAGGTCATTCGTGCCAAAGCTGAAGAACTCTGCCGTTTCGGCGATATCATCAGCGATGAGAGCCGCGCGCGGAATTTCGATCATCGTGCCCACCAGGTATTTAATCTTGGCACCCGTTTTTTTGATGACTTCATCCGCCGTTTCCCTGATAATTTTTTCAAGAAAATCAATTTCGGCTTTTGTTCCCACCAGCGGCACCATAATTTCGGGAAGCACTTTCACCGGCTTCTTCAGCTTAGCCACTTTACATGCCGCCTGAATGATGGCCTTCGTCTGCATGACACACAGTTCCGGGAAGGTAATCGAAAGACGACAGCCACGATGACCCAGCATGGGGTTAAACTCGTGCAACTGTTTTACGCGTTCAGCCACTTTAGCTACCGGAACGCCGAGCAGCTTAGCCATCTCCTTCTGCTCTTTATCCGCGTGCGGCACGAATTCGTGCAGCGGGGGATCAAGCAGGCGGATTGTCACCGGCAGGCCATCCATCGCCTTGAAGATGCCTTCAAAGTCGGCCTGCTGATGTCGCAGCAACTTGGCGAGTGCTTTCTGGCGACTCTTTTCATCTTCAGCTAGAATGAACTCACGGACGGCCCAAATGCGGTCGCCTTCAAAAAACATGTGTTCAGTGCGGCACAAACCGATTCCTTCTGCACCAAAGGAGCGAGCCACCTTGGAATCATTGGGGGTATCGGCATTGGTACGTACGTTGATTTTACGGTACTGGTCAGACCATTTCGAAATCTGCTCGTACATTTTGTAAATGGGATGATTTTTCGCCGCTTTCGTTCCCTCTACAACGCCGGCAATAACCGGACTATTTTCAGTCGGGATCTGGCCCTTGTAAACGATGCCCGTTGAACCGTTCAGGCTGATGTAATCCCCTTCCTTGAAGGTTTTTTCACCAACTTTGATGGTCTTCTTTTTGTAATCAATCACCATGTCGCCGGCACCGCAAATACAGCACTTGCCCCAACCGCGCGCCACCACAGCGGCGTGCGACGTCATACCGCCCGTGGTCGTCAGGATGCCCTGAGCTGCCCACATGCCGCCGACATCTTCCGGACTGGTCTCCTGGCGGACCAGAATCAACTTGACGTTGGGATCTTTCTTAACGGCCGCTTCAGCTTCGTGTGCCTGGAAAATAATTTTACCAACAGCCGCGCCGGGGCCGGCCGGAAGACCGCTTGTAACGACCTCGGCCTTTTTCTCCTGCCTGACATCAAAGATCGGAAAGAGCAACTGCTCCAGGTCGGACCCCGTCACCAGTTGCAGCGCTTTTGCCGGGGTGAGAATCTTTGCGGTTTTTTCACCGGTGAAGAAATCTTTACCCGTCGCCATTTCAACAGCCCAGCGCACACCTGCTAAACCAGTGCGTTTTGCATTCCGGGTCTGCAGCATCCAGAGCTTGCCTTCCTGCACTGTAAATTCCACATCCTGCGGATGTTTGTAATGCTTTTCCAGCTTGTCCATGATTTTGTAAAGTTGAGCATGGGCTTTTTTCCAGACGGGGCTTTTCTCATTCGGCATATCCTGGATGGCTTTCGGCGTCCGGATACCGGCCACCACATCTTCGCCCTGCGCATTGATCAGATATTCACCCATCGGCTTCCCTTCGCCGGTGCCGCCATCACGCGTAAAGGCAACGCCCGTACCGGAAGAATCGCCCATGTTGCCAAATACCATGGTACACACATTGACCGCCGTCCCCAGCAGCCCCGTAATTTTGTTGATGTCACGGTATTTGATGGCGCGGTCAGAATCCCATGAACCGAAAACGGCTTGGATAGACAGCTCGAGCTGCGTCATCGGATCCTGCGGAAAAGGTTTTTTTACCTTCTGCTGATATACTTTTTCATAGGCCTGGCACAGCTCTTTCAACTGTTCTGCCGTCAGGTCTGTATCTTCTTTGGCTTTATATTTTTTCTTTATGCGATCGAGTTCCACTTCAAAGTGGTGATGTGTAAGACCGGTGGCAGGACCCATCACGACATCGCCAAACATATCGATGAAACGGCGGTAGCAATCCCATCCGGTGCGTTCATTGCCCGTTTTTTTGATAAAACCGAGCACCGATTTATCGGTCAGACCTAGGTTCAGGACCGTGTCCATCATACCCGGCATGGAAATAGCGGCACCGGAACGAACGGACACCAGCAGCGGATCATTGGGATCGCCCAGTTTTTTACCCATATTGGTTTCAAGGATTTTCAGCGCTTTTTTCACCTGATCCATCATGCCGGCCGGATACTGGTGACCGTGTTTGGAGTAGTAAGCACAGGCTTCCGTCGTAATGGTAAAGCCGGGAGGAACCGGCAATCCTGCGTTAGCCATTTCAGCGAGGTTGGCCCCCTTGCCTCCCAGCAGCGACTTCATTGATGTGTCGCCTTCAGTTAAATTTTTGTTGACTCCATAAAAGTATACATACTTCCTATTACTCGTCTTGGCTTTCGGCATTGTTACCTTCTCCCAGTGTTTACATTAATTACTTTTCTCAAAATTTGCTGCAACGCAATTTCAGGTTCTAGAGCTGACTAGCCCAGCCGCGACAATGTATCAAAGCGCTATGCATAGTCAAGCCTGTCCGATACATTATGAAAATTACCGCAGTTCTTCCGGCGTCTCTTTTTCTTTCTCCGTTGTCGCCCTGAGGGCCACTATGCAGATATCATCAGAAAGGGGTTCATCACCGACAAACTTCATGAGATCCGCCACCAGCGCATTTACAATAGCGGAAGCACTGCTGTAAATATTTTCTTTGAGGACGGCCTCCATACGGTTCAGGCCGTACTCTTCTCCTTCACTATTCGGAGCCTCATAAACACCATCCGTAAAAAAGATAAACAGATCTTCGGGGACCAGTCGGCAGTGCCCGGCTGTATACTCTTCATCCTCCAGCAAGCCAAGAGCCGCCCCATGAGGTTTCGGCACTTCCAGCCGCGAAATGCGCGCATGACTGCGATGAATATGAAACGGAGCCGGGTGACCCGCCGATGAATACGTGGCAATGCGGGATGTTCCGTCCGCGACAAAAAAATGCGCCGAAGCAAACAGGGGTTGCGGCAGCACTTTGAGCAACTTGATAAAATCCTTGTTCATTTCTGTGAGAAAAAGCGGGGCGTGACGACCTTTCGGCGCCAGATCGCCGCTCAGGGTGCGCAGGATGGATGTGATGATTGCACTCCGCGTACCGTGCCCCATCACATCGGCAATAAAAATACCGACCGTATTGGGTCCCAGTTTAAGGATGTCAAAGAAATCGCCACCCAGGGCGAGGGCGGGCTTGTAATGGTGGTAAAACTCAAACCGCAGGCGGCCCGCTGTGTGTATTTCCGGAACCCTGGGATACGGCCTGTTGAGATAAGCCTGCTGAAATTCAGTCGCCAGCTCCAGGTCGTGTTCTACATCGCGGGTGCGCATATCTGCTTCCTGTTTCAACTTATGCTCTGCATCTGCGTACCACGTTTCAAGCTGATCTCCGACCTCGTCGTCAGCCGACACCTCCGTATCGGAAAGAGAAAGCTTGTCGAGCGCCCATTTTCCGGCGGCGAGAGCATTTACAAATGGGGTCAGCAGCCGACCTCGAAAAACGACGAATGCGAGCCAGGTGAACAGCGCGGCGAGCAATACGCCCACCAGGGCCAGAAACAACACCCTCATCAGTAAATCGGGTGTAAAAACGCCCGCGGGATACACCGTGACAATCCACAGCGGGCGAACCCATGCAATGGTTGTATCCAGAACGGAACCTGTAAATACAGCAAAGGGGCCGCGGCGACCGGCTTCATTATTGTCACGGTAAAAATCCAACAGGCGCGGCGCCCATTTTTCGAGCACAGCCGGCGCGCCGGAAAGCGGCATCGTACTGCGCCCAACCAGCAAGGTGTGGGCCGTTTCATTCGTAAATGGCGCAAAGAGACGGTCGGCTGCAAGGCCTGCCAGAAGAAGGCCCTGCAGGACATCCTCTTCATAGACGGGAACCGCTACTCTCAAAAAACCCTCTTCCATGTCACCGCTTGAAACGCCGTGCTTGTCTCGCTGTGAAAGAGCAGCGGTCCACAGATCGGATGTCTTCAGATCATACCGGGGCGGTTTTTCAGATGCGGCCACCAGTTGACCTTCTGAATCGGCAAGCGTGAGCGTGAGCAGCGCATGGTTGCGACGGCAGGCATACTGGAATAACTCCGCGGCCTGGTTTGCCACAACCTGTTTAACCCGGATGTCATCAGCGCCAATCCCGGCCCAGTCTTTGGACAGGGTTTGCAGTGCACGGCCGGAGAGAGGTTCGCGCCCTTTCAAGAGTTGATGGACTACAGGCGTATCGGCAACACTTTTTAATAGAAGTGCCTGTTGCTCTATACGCCGTGACACCATGCGGTTTAAAACACTGTTTTCCGATACCCGTTCCCGATGCTGCACGCTAAGCAATGCGGCACCTCCCAGTAAAACAAACAACAGTGTTAAGCCTGCAACCGGCCACAGCACATAGTAGAATAGCGATCGCTTAATACTGCTTTCCATAAGATATGCTGATTACTGCGGCCCATAGTACAGCGCTTCTCTTTAAAAACAAGAATAAAACCACTACGGCACAGACCCTTCGCCCGAAAGATGCTTAGGCTTACAAAAGATGAAGTTATTTTTGTGTGGGCCCTTAACCCTCCCATCATGAGTTCTTTTTTTAATCAGCCCCCCGGAACAGCACGTTGCTGCGTAAAATCGAATGACTCTGGCATCGGAGCAATGGGCTGCGATTAACCATTGACGAATGCCCTGTGATACGCTAGCGTGCCGCCCCTTTAAACGTTATGACAAAATACATGAGCCCATATAAAATCAATTGTCCGAAATGTTCGGCCGCACTGGAAGTTGAACTCTATGACGTCATTGATGTAGTACACCAGCCGGAACTGAAAGACGACCTTTTTCACAACCGTCTCAACAGGGTCACCTGCTCTTCGTGCGATTTCGTATTCCGAGTCGATAAATCGCTGTTGTATAAGGATGCGGAGAAGGGCTATGTAGTCTTTCTCGCTTTCGATCAGCAGTTGCGGGATGAACTGAACAGCAATGATTTTTCCGACTATATTGACAGTCTGCTGAAATTGCTTCCGGACGGTATTGACAGTCCCCAGGTGCATGTTGTGCTGGATCGCACCGAACTCGTGGAACGGGTTTTTATGCAGGAATCGGGAATGGACGAACGCGTTTTAGAATACATCAAGTACCTGATCTTTACACGAAACACAGACCGCATAGACCCCCGACAGAAAAACCTCCTGTTCAATGCACAGGATTCAACGGAAGAAGATCTCCTCTTCGTCATTCAGGATCTGGAATCCCGAAAGCTGGAGGGGATGCTCACATACAAACGCAAAGCCTATGATGTGTTCTGCCAGATGTTCGATCACGACGACCACACACCGGATTTACTGGAGCTGTTTCCGGGGCCTTATATCAGTGCGCGGCGACAACTCATCAATGAATCGGAAGGCCTTGACGGATGATGCCGCAGACGGCGCGTCTTCAACCCTTTGATACCGGGGCCGCCGCCTCGTTCTTGATGGCCCTAATTTTCCTATTCACGTAACGCAGCGCCGTTTCGGCCTGTGGCAGCCAGTCGCTGTTGGGGTTCGCGGCAATAAAGTCTTCGTAAACCACTTTGGCATCATTCAGCTTTCCCATCTGTTCATGACAGCGGGCGATGCCGAATGTTGCAATGGGCCGCAAATAGCGCTCTTTTCCACTTTCAACAAAACTCCGGTAGGCCGACAGCGCTTCTTCAAACTGTAGTGACGATTCAAAGCAGTACGCTTTGTACAATTTCATGGCCGCAGCAAACTCGTGTTCCGGATATTTTTTTTCAAACTCGGCATAGTGCATCAGCGCCTGATCGTATTGCCCTGAATGAAACATTTCATTGGCGGCCTGAAGCATGGCGACCGGTGCGCTGGGAGCTTTCGGATACGTACTGATAACGGCCTGTAAATCGTTTAGCGACCGAGCCTGGCGTAGCATAGCCGCCGCGCGCACAGCCTGATTACGCGCCATACTGCGCCGCAATCCGCCCGCAACGACAGCTATCACGATGACACCCAAAACAATGCCGACGGTTTTGCCGTACTTCTGTACAAACACCAGCACCTCATGAACTTCTTTTTGCTCGAGTTCGGCCTGTTCGGCCACTTTACTGTCCTCTTTATGCATCCTGTACCTCTATTCGTATAGGTCAATGTGAACGGTTATTAATATCGCGGGCAGAAAAAAATTCAAGAACCGAATATAAATAATGCCCCCATCAGTGGTGTAACAGATGATGGTGGGAAATCACGTCGTGAATGGCATGTTCAATCGCCTGCACGTGCAGCACGGCACAGGCTGCCAACACCGAAAAGGCGAGGCCGGCCGCGATCCACAATATGACAGGTAGCGGAGGTAAGGCTGTTTTACTCACGTTGTCCACGGAATGCATGACCAGATCATCCATCCGCAGGATACCGTCCTGTTCGATTGATGCCAGCCCCACTGCCGTCACGCGCGCACCCGGCAGGTTATGGTGCATGGGGGGCGACGATGTGCGCAACATTCCCGCCATCGGCTTATTGTGCTGTTGTGTTACCACCAGCCAACCCTCCAGCGTGCCGTTCAGGGACATCGTCTGCGCCTCCCATCTGGATGCACGCTCATTGGTAAACACATCCCCGGACATAAGCAGCAGAGAGTCACCCTCTTTTTCAAGCCGAAGCACTACGCGCCAGGTATTTCCTGGATCATTTTTCTGAAACCAGCGCACTTCATTCAACGCACTGAAAAGAGGGTGATTACCGGAAAGCTCTTTCCACAGTAAAAGAGGGTAGCCGGCCGGCTTTATTTCCACAAAACCAAAAGACTTGCTATTCAAAGAAAGGTCGCCTTTGAGGACGGCTATTTGCTGCGGGGCCAGCCTTCCATCTGACCGCCAGGTGGCCTTCCAGTGGCGGCTCGGAAAGCTCAGGTCACCGTACGTATTATCGAAGCTTTCATAAAAGGCAACAGACGCCTCGGCACTCGAATAGCAGGTCAAAGAGGCCAGCAACATCTGTGAAAACAACAAACTTCCGCATACTGTTCTCAGGGCTTTCATTCGGCACCTCCCACTTGGTTGCACCTTTAGGAACCCTCTATCTAACTACAGTATACACCCGCACCCAAACCGCTGTTAAATGATTGCTTTATGCACTGCAACTAACTCAAAAAAGCCTTCTTCAGCGCCTCCACCTGATCGTCATTAATAGGTATAATTTCACCTACCGACTTGGCTTCTATGACGGCCTTTGCGCTGAACTCGGCTACTTCGAGGCGATCATATGCGTGGAGAAGGTTTTCTCCTGTAACGACCAGACAGTCGTTTTCAACCAAAACGATGGGTACGTCTGCGGAAACCATAGAGGTCAGGTTTTCCATTTCCATGAACTGAGCGCCGTAGGGCAGCATAGGTATGTCCCGCAGCACAATGTAACTTTCCGGGATGGTGCGCGTATCGAGCCGGGTATCCGACACGCCAAACGCCATCACATTCGTGGGGTGGGCAATAATAATAGCGTGAATATCCGGCTGTTTACGATAGATCTCGAGATGCAGTTTCAGCGAGCGGCTCGGGGTTTTACCCTCTTCTGTCTTTCCGTCCTGTACGAGCACCATGTGTTCGATATCGAGATATTTTCGGTCAATACCATAAGGGGTGATCAGTATGGTTTTTTCATCGACGCGGGTTGAAAATGTGCCCTCGAGACTGGTAACCAGCGAGTGATCATAGGAGCGGTGAATAATTTCGCACATCAGCTTGCGCAGCTCTTTTTCACGGCTGCTGTGGCGGCGGGGCTTAAAAACGGGAAGATCACTTTTCTGCCGCTGAAAGAGATCAAACTGAGCTTGGGAGATGGGCCGCTCTTTACCGAGGATGTTGGCCCGCAAAATGAGGCGCGCACAGTAATCAAGTGTTTCAAAACGCTGAAACGCTTTGAACAGCGTTTCCCCGCCCGTTACCACCCCATGATTCTCAAGCAAAACCGTATGGTGTCCGGCGGCAAATTTTTCCGCAATTTTATCACCGAGTTCCCGGCTGCCCGGGAGGGCGTACTCTGCATAGCCCACTTCTCCGCAAATATCCTGAGCCTTGGGAACAATCCGCGTGTCGGGGATCTTCCGCAAGATACTGAATGATACCAAGGCCGAGGGATGGGCGTGGAGGACCGCATGCAGATCGGGTCGCTTTTTTAAGATAGCCTGATGAAATGGATATTCAGATGAAGGCTTGTGTATGCCCTCAATGGATCCGTCGGCCTTTACGCAGACAATATCCCGGGGCTTTAACTGACCTTTGTCGACACCGGCCGGCGTAATCCATAAGTCGCCGCTGTCATCCATAATAGAAAGATTACCCCCCGATGTTGTGGTCATACCATAGCCGTAAATTCTCTCCATCAGCATAACAATCTGGTCGCGCGGATGCATAAGCCTGAATTCCATATTGGTGTACTCCTTCTTGGTTGACAAAAATCTAGCCTGTATTATTCACGCATTCAAAATGCTGTAGCTGCGCGGCGCCAATGGTGCCGCTGTAGTTGACTACCGCAAGCCCTTGGGAACAAAGCAGATGCAGCATTTTCAACGCGCCCTCTGGGTAAAACCGCCATTAACTATTGTATTTAATTCCGTTATCGATTTCAAATTCAAATTTCAGCCTCACTTGTCATTATTCATTGCTATTCAATATTTTACATATCTTATGGCGTTTTTTATGAATAATACAGGTTAGCTTAAAAACACTGTTATACAATTTATTACAACATTCCGTGAAGTCAACAAGTACGGACCGCGGCGGGATTCTACAGCCCGGCATCCGTTACAGCACCTTTTGAGGCCGAACTGACCGTGGCAGCGTACTTGGCTAAAACGCCCCGCTTATAGCGCGGACGGGGTTGCTTCCAGTCGCTCATGCGTGCATCCATCTCCTTTTTTGGAATATCCAATACCAGCGAGCGCTTCTCGGCATCTATATGGATGGGGTCACCATTTTTAACGATCGCCAGCGGGCCACCGTTAAAAGCCTCCGGTGCTATGTGCCCCACGACAAAACCGTGGCTCCCCCCGCTGAAGCGGCCATCCGTGATCAACGCCACGTCTTTGCCCAGACCGCGCCCCATGACCGCCGATGTCGGCGAAAGCATTTCACGCATGCCCGGGCCTCCCCGCGGGCCCTCATAGCGAATCACAATCACGTGCCCCTTGCGGACCGTTCCGTCCAGAATTTTTCGGAGGGCCTGCTCTTCGGAATTGAAGACAATCGCATGGCCACTGAAACGGTCACCTTCTTTTCCTGATATCTTGGCAACAGCGCCCTCCGGGGCCAGATTGCCTTTCAATATAACCAAGTGTCCCGTGGGCTTGATGGGGTTTTTGAATGAGCGGATCACCTGCTGCCCGGCGGGATATGATGGTACGCCACGCAGGTTCTGCTTCAGCGTCTTGCCGGTCACGGTCAGACAGTCACCATGGAGCAAACCCTCTTTAAACAACATCTTCATCAACGGTTGAAGGCCCCCTATATTAATCAAATCTGCCATAACAAACCTGCCGCTGGGCTTGAGGTCCGCCAGGACGGGAACCCGCTTACCGATCTTCACAAAATCATTCAGGGTCAATTTAACCTTCATGGCGTGCGCCATCCCCAGCAGATGCAATACTGCATTCGTAGAGCCCCCCAGAGCCATGACAACCGTTATCGCGTTTTCAAAGGCCGGGCGGGTCATAATGTCAGATGGTTTAATCTGTTTCTTCACCAGTTCCATTACCGCTCGGCCGGCCCGGCGACAATCTTCTTTTTTATCCTTGGAAATAGCGGCTTGTGCAGAACTGTTAGGCAGGCTCATACCCAGCGCCTCAATGGCGGACGCCATCGTATTGGCCGTGTACATACCGCCACAGGAGCCGGGTCCCGGAATGGCGCAATGCTCAATTTCGCCGAGTTCCTCTTTGGATATCTCACTTTTGGCATAAGCGCCTACGGCCTCAAAAACAGAGACAATGTCCACATCCTTGCCCTTGTGCCTGCCCGGTAGGATGGTGCCGCCGTAAACGAAGACCGACGGTCGGTTTAAACGCGCAATGCCGATCATACAGCCCGGCATATTTTTGTCGCAGCCGCCAATCGCAACGAGCCCGTCAAACTGTTCGCAACCGGCTACGGTCTCCACAGAATCAGCAATCACTTCCCGGGAAACCAGCGAGTATTTCATTCCCTCTGTCCCCATCGAAATGCCGTCCGAAATCGTAATCGTGTTAAAAATGACGGACTTTCCGCCCGCGCCGTCGACACCTTTACCGGCCTCTATCGCAAGCTTGTCGATGTGCATATTGCAGGGCGTCACCATACTCCAAGTCGATGCAATTCCCACTTGCGGTTTCTGAAAATCCCCGTCTGTAAAACCTACGGCATGCAGCATGGCGCGGCTGGCAGCACGCTCCACAGGGTCAGTAATATTCTTCGAATACGGGCGACATCCACAGGCTGAATCTTTTTTCTTTGTCATACAGATACTCTCTCTATTTATAACAGCTACTCACACCCAACACCGGACCAGTCCAGCAGAGTTTTACCGAATAGACGTAACGGTCACACTATATATGGTTGCTCAAACATCGTGCTGCCGGCCTGGTTATTTCCTAAAAATACGGTATACATCAGCTTGGTGAGTATAGCCTATACAGACTGAAATGCCAGTATATTTCTCCGTATCAGCCTTCAACAATTGGGCTCTTCGTAAAAGGTGTACGGGGTGTACGGGGTCACGTCTTCACATTTCACTCTTAATCTTGACTCTCTTCATTCATTTTTTCCATCCCTCTTCATTTGCGTTCATTTGCGTTCTCTAGCGGTTCAATAAGAAAAAGTTTTCAACCGTATATGAACGTATATGGACATAGTTAAATCGGATCCGCTCTGAAGAATATGGCTATCCCCAAGCCGTGAAGAGTAGGGATATATTTAGAATGATTTTGCTATTCATGATTTTGTCACCCCTCTTCCAGCCCCTTCTTCTTTGCGTTTCTTTGAGTTCTCTCGCGGCTAAATAAAAAATATTTTTCAACCGTATATGATCGTATATAAATCGGTTCTGACAGCGCTTTCAAAAATGGTCGCGGTGCTGCAGGGGTAAGAGTTCAGGGGATACGGTTGAAGAGCCCCCCCCTGAACGCTTACAACGCTTGGAATTGGCTATACGCCATATTATGGTATCGAATCATTTACCCAAACAATCTTCGATTAAGGAGCTAACGGGGGCTCATACACAAACTGAATGGTGGAAAACCGCTTCCGTAGCCGGGAAAGCTGTTCAGATGAAAACGGGTTAGCTGAAAGGTCCACCGTTTCCAGGGACGGCAGCTTAAAGACATAATCGGGTACATCGGTCAACCGATTCACGGACAGGTTGAGATGGCGAAGCTGTTTACAGCTTTTCAGAAATTCTTCAAACCCAACCAGAGGGCGCGACTTGTATTGCCGGCCTAATACATCCATCTCACAGTAATCTAAATCCAGTCGTTCGATGGCGCTGCCGTCCAGCGCTGTAAAATCTAAGGCGTCCAGCCTGCTCGCTTTCAGATTCAGTCGGCCGTGCTCGGCCTTTTGCAATGCTGCCGGACGGAGTGACACTTGATAGTTTCCTTCAGCGGCGGACCCGAGTACCGCATAACCGGCAGCCCCGGTGAGCTCACGTGTGCGCGTCTGGTCCGGGTTGATAATCCACCCGTGCTTCTCAGCCTCATGCGCAAACACCGGATCGTCAGGATGATCAATCCAGACGACATCCAGCACCGGATAATCCGTTTCGGGGGTGAGCGTTTGCGGCAGCCGGCGGATTCCCGTATCCCGTAGATCAATCATCCGCAACCCGCGCAGTCTGGCAATATCCGACGGTAAATTAGTCAGTCCGGAGCCTTTAATCGTTAGATAAACCAGCCTGTTCAGCGCTGTAAGCGGTTCCGGCAGTTTCCTGAGTTGGGGTAAATTTAAATGCGCGAGTTGCAGTGAAGTCAACGATACAAAAGAGGGCGGCAGCGTGTTGAGGTCGCTGTCTTGCAACCAGAGCATCCGCAGATTCGACAAATCGGCGATGCTGTCGGGTAGGTATTCAAGCCGTGTGTTCCGCATAGCCATTTGTTCCAGCGCCTGCAAATTGCCGAATTCCTCCGGCAGGTGCCGGATCGATGGATTGAGTGCAATGGCAAAAGCCGATAAATTAGTCAGTTGCACAAAGCTATCCGGTAAGCGGTCTATGGCCGGGTTATCATTGATGCGCAACTCTTTCAAGGCCGTGCAGCGGCCGATGCCAGCCGGCAGTTTTTTCAGTGCGCCGTGCTCCACCCGCAGGCTTTTTAAACGATTCAGCAGGGCACTGCTCTCGGGCAGTTCCTGCACCTGATGGTAGGTAATCGTCAAGTGAGTCAGATTGGTAAGGAGTCCGATCTGATCAGGAACCTCGGCCAGCCCTCCGTATATGTGGTAGTAGCCGCCGCCCTCACCCACAATGCCGTATTCGGCCAGCTCTTTACCGGCCAACTCATGCCGGATGCCCAGGGTTTTCCCGCCAGCAACCATCAGCTTGCGCAGATTGCGCAACTGGCACACCGTCGATGGAAGTTTTCGCATGTCGTGCATCCAAATGTTCAGAACTCGCAGATTTTCAAGCTGTCCAACGGCCTCCGGCAGGGTCTTTAACGCCCGAGTTGAATCGCCCATTGTCAGTTCTTCCAGATTCTTCAGCTCACCAATTTCGGTCGGCAGTGTGCTGAGCGGATTTCCGTTCAGATACAGCTTTTTCAGGTTTTTGAATTGCCCGACAGACGGTGGGAGCTGTTTCATTCCGAGATCGCGCAGGTCCAGCGTTTCGAGCGCAGCCGCGTTTTGCAGAGCATTACTGTAAACAGACGGAGATGCCTGCAACGCAAGCGGCATTAATATACACAGCCCGGCGGCCATGCGTTTCCGCATACGGCACCATCTGTTTTTAAGGGGTGAGCTAATATTCATGGTAAACCTATATTCAACGGAAGTGATTGCTATCCATGTTGTCATTTTCATGTCATTTCTCCGATTCACTAGCATCCCATAGAAATCATAAAAATGTTGGCTTGGGGATGTTCTGCCC